>DATKCC010000409.1:0-2486 GCA_035513375.1 Thermoanaerobaculia bacterium
CGCCGGGTGGCACTCGGAGTCGCCCTGGGGGCGCCGGCGGCCCTGGCCGCGGCCCGGGCTCTCGAAAGCGAGCTCTATGGGGTCGATCCGGGGGACCCGTGGACCCTGGCCGGCGTCGCCGCCGTGCTCTTCGCGGTCGCGCTTGTCGCGGCGCTGCCGGCCGCCTCGCGCGCGAGCCGCGCGGAGCCGGCGCGAGTCCTGCGGCAGGAGTGACCGCGGCACCGAGTACGTTTCGGGCTGCAAGAAGCTCTACCCAGGGCTCTGACCCAGCGGTCCCTCCGGGGCCGGGAGACCCGCTGCCTGCAGGTCCTGGCCCGCCGGAGAGCGCGGCGGCACGCATGTTGCTCTAGCCCAGAGCGAGGGATTCGAATCTTGGCTCACATCCCCTGCCCTGGAGGCTCACCCCATGCGATCCATCGCCATCCCGGCTCTCACCGTTCTCCTGCTCTCCCTGGCCGGCCCAGCTGCCGGCGAGTACCCTTGGCCCAAGCCGCAGAGCTTCGAGGTGGAGCTCGCCCCGGTCGATGACTCGGAGGTTAGCGGCATCGCCCACCTGGTGCTCCGGGGCGACCAGCTCACGGTGCTCGTCCGCGCCTTCGGCCTCGACCCGACCCAGGTCCACCCGCTCATCATCCACGGCTTCCCCGGCGGTCGCGCCGCGACCTGCCCGGACGCGGCGCCAGCGGTCCAGGAGACCAGCACGCTCAATGCGGACGACGTCCGCGCGGTCTTCGGCTTCGGCCTGATCGGTCTCGATCCGTCCCCCGAAGCCGACCGGGGCGGCGCCGTCGCCTTCGAGCACAGCTACGCTATCGACGCCTCGGCGCTCGCGCCGCTCTCCCGGCGCACGCTGGTCCTCTACCACAGCTCCGGCATCCCGATCGCCTGCGGCGAGATCCGCGGCTACTTGACCGGCTAGAGAGGGCGAGCTCGTCGTAGAGCCGGTCGGGGGTCATCGGCTCGCTTCCCTCGAGGCACCCAACGCCTGCCTACACGTAGAATCGGAGCTCTCGCCAGAGCTCCGGCCAGGGGCGTAGCGGCCGCCGGCAGACGTAGATCGTCTGGGACGACGACTGGTTCTTGATGCCGAGGGAGTTGGTGATGCGGGCCACCTCCTCGACCTCGCCGAAGGCGCTCCTGAGCCTCCGGTCCGACCACGCGACGGCGATCACCACGTCGGTGTCGGGCGGGCCCCAGAACGCGAAGCTATTGTGGGCCGAGGTGACCCGCGGCAGGCCGTAGCGGGGGGCGAGAATCGTCAGGGCGGCGGCCTCGCCGTACGACTCCGTCATCACCTCCGCCCGCCTCCGCTCCGGCTCGGGCAACGCGCGGTGGACGGCCGCCACCTGCGCCGCCAGGTCCTCCCAGCCAAACTGCTCGTGGAGCTCCTGGTGGGGCAGCTTGTCCTGGTTGCGCGCGAAGGTCTCCCGCGGCAGGACGGGCAGGACGACCCAGAGTAGGGGCAGCGCGCCGAGAAGCAGGAGAGCTGGCACCGCGACCCGGAGCCGGCGCCAGGCGCGGCGCTCGGCGACCCCCTCGGCCAGCACCGCCCCGGCCGCCAGGATCGACGGCCACGACGGCGCCGCGTAGTAGGGCTTGCCGCCCAGGACCAGTAGCAGGGCGGTCACCGCCAGCCAGATCCACCCCACCGGCCGGAAGCGCTCGCCCCGGCGCCCGAACAGGAAGGCGATCCCGGCCGCGAAGAGGGGCAGCGAGACGACACCGACGAATGCGGCCTGGATTCCGAGGAGCGCGCCCGCGGAGAGCTCCTCGGCGACCCGGGCGTTGTTGTTGCGGACGAACTCGAGGCTCGGCCATCCGTGCGCCACCTGCCACAGGAGGTTGGGCAGGAAGATCACGAGCGCCACCGCCCCGCCGGCCCAGAGCCAGGGGGAGAGGAGCTGCCGGCGTCGGCGCGTCAGGACGAGACCGGCGACCAGCCCGAGGCCGAAGAGAGCCACCGTGTACTTGGCGAGAAGGCCGAGCCCGGCGACCGCTCCGACGGCCAGCCAGAGCCGCTCGTCGCCGGTCCGAAGCAGGCGGAGGACGAGGAGGGTCGCCGCCGCCCACGCGACCTGGTCGAACACGACCGTCTGGAAGAGGTGGTTGGTGATCAGGAACGCGGGCGCGGCGAGGACCGCCACGCCGGCCAGGACCTGCCCCCATCGGCGGGCTCCCATCTCCCGCGCCATGAGTCCGGCGAGCACTACCAGCACGGCCCCCAGGAGCGCCGGCACCGCGCGCAGAGCCACGAGGGACGGCCCGGCCAGGGTCTCGACGAACCGGGCCACGAAGGCTGTGACCGGCGGGTGGTCGACGTAGCCCCAGGCCAGGTGGCGCCCGCACACGAGGTAGTACAGCTCGTCGCGGTGGAAGCCGTAGCGCGCCGCCAAGGCCAGGTGGACCGATGCCTTGACCGCGGCCACGCCGAGGAGCGGCGCCCAGGCGACCGCCGGGGCGACCGCGGGTCCCTTCGCCCCGCGGTC
>DATKCC010000410.1:0-5705 GCA_035513375.1 Thermoanaerobaculia bacterium
GGCCGCGGCCTGCCTGCTCGCCGGCCCGGCCGCGGTCGCCCAGGTCCAGGTGGACCCCAACCTTCCCTCCTACAAGCAGGTGCAGGGCGTCTCCGGCTCCCTCAAGAGCATCGGCTCGGACACGATGAACAACGAGATGACGCTGTGGGCCGAGGGCTTCCTCGGCATGTACCCCAATGTCAAGGTGGAGATCGAGGGCAAGGGGTCCTCGACCGCCCCGCCGGCCCTGATCTCCGGGACCTCCCATTTCGGGCCGATGAGCCGGGCGATGAAGGGCCAGGAGATCGACGACTTCGAGAAGCGCTACGGCTACAAGCCGACCGGTCTCGCCACCAGCATCGACATGCTCGCGGTCTACGTCCACAAGGACAACCCGATCGCGGGGCTGACCCTGCAGCAGGTCGACGCGATCTTCTCGAAGACCCGCCGCGGCGGCCACGCGAGCGACATCCGCACCTGGGGCGAGCTCGGCCTGACCGGTGACTGGGCGAACAAGCCGATCAGCCTCTACGGCCGCAACTCGGCCTCCGGCACCTACGGCTACTTCAAGGAGAACGCCCTCTTCGGCGGCGACTACAAGGACGAGGTCAAGGAGCAGCCGGGCAGCTCCTCGGTCGTTCAGGGTGTGGCCACCGACCGCTACGCCATCGGCTACAGCGGCATCGGCTACAAGACCGCCGACGTCCGTGCCGTGCCCCTGGCCGCGAGCGCCGGCGCGCCGGTGGTCGAGGCGATCGCCGCCAACGCCTACACCGGCGAGTACCCGCTGGCGCGGTTCCTCTACGCCTACGTCAACTTCAAACCGAACTCCCAGCTCGATCCCCTGCGCCGGGAGTTCGTTCGCTACATGTTCTCGAAGCAGGGCCAGCTCGACGTGGTCAAGGACGGCTACTACCCGGTCCCGGCCGCGGTCGCCCGCGAGCAGCTCCAGAGCGTGGGGATCACCCCCGGGTTCTGATGCCCTCCGGGTGGCGGGAGCCCCTGGCCTCCCGCCACCCTCCTGACTCTTACGAAGAGACTCGCCGATGACCTTGAACGACCAGACCGGCCGCGAGCCGGCCGGGCGCAAGCGCACCACCAGCGCGCTGGTCAGGGTCAAGGACCGGGCCGCCCGGGCGCTGATCACCCTCGGCGGCATCGGCACGATCGTGGCGGTCTCGCTGGTGTGCGTCTTCCTGGCCTGGGTCGTGGTGCCGCTCTTCCTGCCGCCCTCGATGCCGCTCGCGCGGAGCCTCGAAAGGGCCGAGCCCGCGGCGGCCGGGGCCCGTGCGGTACGCGCCGGGATCGACGAGTACGGCACCATGACCTGGGCTTTCTTCGCCGACGGGGCGATCCGGAGCTATCGCGCCGACAGCGGTGAGCCGCTCGAGGAGCTCCGCCCCTTCGGCGACGAGCCGCCGGTGGCGACCTCGTTCAGCATCACCGGCGGGGGCGCCGCCTTCGGCTTCGCCGACGGCCGCGTGCGGCTCGGCCGGATCGCATTCGAGACCGAGTTCCTCGAGGCCGGCGCCGAGCCGGCCGAGCTGCGGGGCCTGGAGGTCGGGGCCCTCGCCCGCTTCGCCGGCGGCGTCGCCACCCGGACCCCCCAGCAGCAGCTCCGGGTCCAGCGGCTGCGGGTCACCCTCGAGGAGCCCCTGGGCGAGCCCCGCGGCGTGCCGATCCATCTCCTCGACCAGACCGTCCGGAGCGCCGGGCCGCTACTCGCCTCCCTCACCGCCGACGGCGTCCTGAGCATCTCCCAGGTGACCCAGCGGCGGAACCTCCTCACCGGCGAGGTGATGACGGCCCTCGCCGGGGGCGAGCTCACCCTCGACCTCGCACGCGGCTTGCCGAGCTGGGTGCTGCTCTCCGGGCTGGGCGACAACGTCTACCTCGCCTGGCGGGACGGCCGCCTCGAGCGCTACGACACCCGCGACCTCGGCCGGCCGGTGCTGGCCGAGGTGGTGTACCTCACGCCGGAGCCCTCGGCGCGGCTCGCGAGCCTCGGCTTCCTGATCGGCAAGACCTCGCTCGCGGTGGGCGACGACCAGGGGCGGGTCTCGACCTGGTTCCGGGTCAAGCCCGAGGGCGCCCAGACCGTCGATGGAGCGGTCCTGGTGCGCTCGCACCGGCTCGCCCCCGGCGAGGCGGCGGTCACCTCGTTGGCGGCCTCCGAGCGCACCCGCATGCTCGCCGCCGGTTTCGCCGACGGCCGGGTGAACCTCTACCACGTCACCAGCGGCGAGCTGCTGGCGAGCGGCGAGCTCGCGCAGGAGCCCCCCCAGGCCGTCGAGAGCCTGACGGTGGCGCCGAAGGACGACCTGCTCCTCGCCCTCACCGGGACCAGGATGGGACTCTGGCGGATCGAGGCCCCCCATCCCGAGACCACCTTCGCCTCCCTCTTCCGGCCGATCTGGTACGAAGGCTACGAGGGGCCGGAGCATGTCTGGCAGTCGTCTAGCGGCACCGACGACTTCGAGCCCAAGTACGGCCTCTATCCCCTGGTCTTCGGCACCCTCAAGGCCACCTTCTACTCGATGCTCTTCGGCGTGCCGCTCGCCTTGCTGGCGGCGGTCTACACCAGCGAGTTCATGCACCCGCGGATGAAGGCCCGGGTCAAGCCCACGATCGAGCTGATGGCCGGCCTGCCGAGCGTGGTCCTCGGCTTCCTGGCGGCGCTGGTGATCGCTCCGGCGGTCGAGGACTACGTCCCCCACCTGCTCCTGAGCCTGGCGGCGGTCCCGGTCGCGCTCGCCGCCGGAGCGTATCTCTGGCAGCTCCTCGGGGAGGCCCCGAGGGCGGCGCTCCGGCCCTTCAAGCCGGCGTTCGTGGCGGCAGCCCTGCCGCTCGGCGTGGCCCTGGCCTGGGTCGCCGCCCCACCCTTCGAGCGCCTGCTCTTCGCCGGCGACGTCAAGACCTGGCTGGCCGGACGGGAGGGCTCCGCCTTCGGTGGCTGGCTGATCCTCTGCCTGGCGCCGGCGGCGCTCGCCGTCGTCTGGCTGATGGGCAACCTGGTGCTGCCGCGGCTCCGGACCTTCGCTGCCGGCATGCCACGGGAGCGCTTCGCCCGCCTCGAGGCGGCCCGGTTCCTGGCAGGCGGCTTCCTGGTGGTGGCCGGGGCCGCCCTCCTGGCGGCGGCCCTCACCGCCCTGGGCCTCGACGCCCGGGGCGGGATCTTCGACACCTACGTCCAGCGCAACGCCCTGGTCGTGGGCTTCATCATGGGCTTCGCCATCATCCCGATCATCTACACCATCTCCGAGGACGCCCTGTCGGCAGTGCCCGACCACTTGCGGGCGGCCTCCCTCGGCGCCGGCGCCACCCAGTGGCAGACCGCGACCCGGATCATCGTCCCCACCGCGATGAGCGGCCTGTTCTCGGCGGTGATGATCGGGCTCGGCCGCGCCGTCGGCGAGACCATGATCGTGCTCATGGCGGCCGGCAACACGCCGGTCCTCGAATGGAACATCTTCAACGGATTCCGCACCCTCTCGGCCAACATCGCCGTCGAGCTGCCGGAGGCGGCCCAGGGGAGCACCCACTTCCGCACCCTGTTCCTCGCCGCCCTGGTGCTCTTCACCATGACCTTCATCCTCAACACCGTGGCGGAGATCGTCCGGATGCGCTTCCGCAGGCGGGCCTACCAGCTATGACGGCGCTGCTCGCCGACGCCGAGCCGCAGGCGGCGAGCGACACCGTCACCGACCCGCGGTCCGGCGGGGGGTGGCGCCGGCCAACCGGCGGCGCCTCCAGCCTCATCGCCGCCGGCGAGCCCATGCTCTGGCTGACGGGCGGCGCCATGCTGGTCTGCCTGGCGATGATCCAGGGGCTCCTCGCCCTCGTCGCCTACCAGGGGTTCTCGACCTTCTGGCCCAGGCCGATCGTCCGGGTCGAGACCCTGAGCGGCGGGGTCCTGGTGGGCGAGGTCACGCGCCACGACTCCTACCGGCCGGGCGACCAAGCGTTTCGGGACCTCCCGCCCGAGGAGTCGGCGCGGGCTCGGGAGGCGGTGGCGCAGGCGGGCGGCGGCGCCTTGCGACGCCTCGTCCGGACCGGCAACTTCGACTTGACCGGCGAGCACTTCGCCTGGGTGAGCGACTTCGAGATCACCGCCGAGAGCGAGCCGGAGTGGGCGCTCGTCTTCGAGCGCATGGCCTGGGGCCGCTTCTACGGCGAGCCGCGGCGGTTCCTGGTGGACGGCGAGGCGGTGGCCGAGGACTCCGAGGCCGCCTGGCGGCGCTTCGAGGAGCACCACGGAGCGGTGCGCCGCCGCTTCGAGGAGCGGCGATCGCTCGAGACCCACGAGGTGGGCAAGGTCAACCACAGCCTCGAGGCCGTGAGGCTCTCGCTGCGCGACGTCGAGCTCCGCCACGGGCGGGACTCCACGCCCTACCGGGAGGCCGAGGCCCGCGTCGCCCTGACCGAGGCCGAGCTCGAGGCGGAGTTCGCCGAGATCCGCGGCCGGATCGACGAGCTCAACCGGGAGAACGCCCGGTTCGCCATCGTGGTCGAGACCAGCACCGGCGCCGAGCACGAGCTCGCCCTGGCCGAAGTCGTGCGCGCCTACCCCGCCAACCGGCTCGGCCCGCTCGACAAGGTCGGGATCTACCTCGCCCGCTGGTGGGAGTTCCTGGCCGCCGACCCGCGCGAGGCCAACAGCGAGGGCGGAGTCTTCCCGGCTATCTTCGGCACGGTGGTGATGACCCTGTTGATGTCCTTCGCGGTAGTGCCCTTCGGCGTCCTCGCGGCCCTCTACCTGCGGGAGTACGCCAAGGCCGGGTCGCTGACCTCGGCGGTGCGGATCGCCGTCAACAACCTGGCCGGGGTGCCGTCGATCGTCTTCGGCGTCTTCGGCCTGGGCTTCTTCTGCTACATCGTCGGCGGCCAGATCGACCAGCTCTTCTACTCCGCCAAGCTGCCCAGCCCCACCTTCGGCACCGGCGGCGTGATGTGGGCCTCGCTGACCCTGGCTCTCCTCACCCTGCCGGTCGTCATCGTGGCCACCGAGGAGGCGCTGGCGGCGGTCCCGGGCTCGATGCGCGAGGGCTCGTACGCCTGCGGCGCGAGCAAGTGGCAGACCATCCGCCGCATCGTCCTGCCGCGGGCGACCCCGGGGATCATGACCGGGATGATCCTGGCCATGGCCCGGGGCGCCGGCGAGGTCGCGCCGCTGATGCTGGTGGGGGCGGTGAAGCTCGCGCCCGAGCTGCCCGTCGACGGCGTCTTCCCCTTCCTCCACCTGGAGCGCAGCTTCATGCACCTCGGGTTCCACATCTTCGATCTCGGCTTCCAGAGCCAGAACTCCGAGGCGGCCAAGCCCATGGTCTACACCACCACCCTGCTCTTGATCGCCATCATCGCCCTGCTCAACCTGACCGCGATCGCGCTGCGCTCCCGCCTGCGCCGCCGCTTCGTGGCCGGGCAGTTCTGACCCGGAGGATCGGATGCCGGAGACCTCGACCACGGATGGACCGGGCCGGACCCCGGCGCTCGGGCTCAGGCCCCTGGCGAGCGGCGAAGCCCGTGAGCGGCAGGAGAGCCGCATCGCCGCGATCCAAGCCGGGCAGACGCCGCCCTGCGAGACCCACGAGGAGGTGCTCGCCGAGCGCGCCGAGCTGGTGCTCGCGGGCTTCGGCCTCTACTACGGTGAGGTCCAGGCCCTGCACGCCCTCGACATGCCGGTGCCCTGGGGCAAGGTGACGGCCCTGATCGGGCCCTCGGGTTGC
>DATKCC010000411.1:0-2342 GCA_035513375.1 Thermoanaerobaculia bacterium
GGCCGCTTCCTCTACCTCTGGGACCTCGACCGAGCGCAGGGCGAGGGCGCCGTCTGGTCGCTCGCCCCGGCCCCTTGCTGGCCGGCCTACGACCGCTTCGCCTGCCGCCACGGCCTGGGCTACACGGTCTTCGAGACCGAGCTCGGCGGCCTCCTGGCCTCCTGGACCCTGTCGGTCGACGAGACCGAGACGGTGGAGCTCTGGCGGGTCCGCCTCGAGGACCTCTCCGGCCGGCCGCGCCGGCTCGCCCTGGTCGCCTACCTCGAGTGGAACTGCGGCGTCTCGCCGGCGCCCCGGCGGGAGTTCCAGAAGCTGTTCCTGGAGAACGGCTTGGAGCTCCACGCCGAGGAGGGCGCCGAGACGGCGCGCGCCGTGATCACGGCCGGGTGCCACATGTGGGACGTCCCCGGCGGGCTCCGGGGTCACTGGAACCGGAGCTTCCCGTACTGGAGCGCCTTCGCCGCGGCCCAGGGGGTGAGCGCGGCCGAAGGGGACAAGGCGGCCTTCCTCGGGCGGGGCGAGAGCTGGCGACGGCCGGCGGCGCTCCGGCCCGGCGCGCGCTGGGCGGGCTCGTTCGGCCGTCACGGCGATCCGGTGGCGGCCCTGCGCTCGGACCTGGAGATCCCCGCCGGCGGCGCATTCGACGGCGGCTTCGCCCTCGCCACGGCCGCCGGCCGAGAGGAGGCCGCGGCGATCGCCCGGCGCTTCGCCGCGCCCGGGCCGATGGACGCCTCCCTCGCCGGCGCCCGGGAGGGCTGGCGGCGCCGTCTGGCGGAGCATCGGGTCGAGCTCCCGTCCCCCACCCTCGAGCCCCTGGTCAACGACTGGCTCCGCTACCAGGCGATCTCGGCGCGGCTCTGGGGGCGGGCCGGCTACTACCAGCAGAGCGGCGCGTTCGGCTTCCGCGACCAGCTCCAGGACTCCCAGCTCTGGCTGACGATCGAGCCGGAGCGCTGCCGGGAGCAGATCCGGCTCCACGCCGGCCACCAGTTCGCCGACGGCTCGGTCCACCATTGGTGGCACCCGCTGACCGAGCAGGGGCACGTGACCCGGATGAGCGACGACCTCCTCTGGCTCGCCTTCGTCACCGCGAGCTACCTCAAGGAGACCGGCGACCTACGAATTCTCGACGACCCGGCGCCCTACCTCGACGACCCCGGCGCCCGGCCGCTCCTCGACCACGTCGAGCGCGGCTTCGCCCGCGCCTTCCGGCGCACGAGCCCGCGCGGGCTCCCCTACATCGGCGGCGGCGACTGGAACGACGGCCTGTCGGCGCTGGGGCTCGAGGAGCGGGGGGAGTCGGTCTGGCTCGCCCAGTTCCTGGCCGGCCTCTGCGCGGACTGGAGCGAGGTGTACCGGCGGCTGGGGAACGAGGACCACGCGAGAGAGCTCGCCGGGCGCCGGACCGCCCTGATCGCGGCGCTCGAGGAGCACGCCTGGGACGGCGCCTGGTACCGGCGGGCGACCCGCGACGACGGCTCGTGGATCGGCTCGTCCGGGAACCGGTTCGGCCGGATCTTCTTGAACCCCCAGACCTGGGCGATCCTCACCGACGCGGCGCCGCCGGAGCGGGCCGCGCGCTGCCTCGCCGCCGTCGAGGAGCACCTGGTGACCGATGCCGGGGCCCTCCTCCTCGCGCCGGCCTGGGAGGAGCCGGACGAGACCGTCGGCTACATCACCCGCTACGCCCCGGGCCTGCGCGAGAACGGCGGCGTGTACACCCACGCCGCGGTCTGGGCGATCGCGGCGGCGGCGAAGCTCGGCAACGCTCCCCTCGTCGGGCGCCTGCTCGCCGCGATCGACCCCACGACCAAGGACCCGGAGCGCTACTGGGCAGAGCCCTACGTCCTGCCCGGCAACGTCGACGGCCCGGCCTCGCCCCACCACGGTCGCGCCGGCTGGAGCTGGTACACCGGATCGGCCGCCTGGCTCCCCCGCGTCGTCTCCGAGTGGGTCCTCGGCGTCCGCCCGACCTGGGACGGCCTCCTCCTCGACCCCTGCCTCCCCCCCGGCTGGGACCGCGCCCGGATGCGCCGCCCCTGGCGCGGCGCGAGGCTCGAAGTCACGATCGAGCGCGACCCGGGCTCGACCCCAGGCGGGGCCCCGGGCGAGGTCGCGGTCGAGCTCGACGGCCGGCCGCTCGAAGGCAACCTCCTCCCGCCCCTGCCGAGTGGCGCCAGAGCGAGAGCTCGAGTCAGGTTCGGGTGACGCGCACCCTACGCTCGGCTAGCGCTCGAGCGACCCACGGTCCGAGCGGATGACACCGGCGTAGTAGCGGGCGCTCGCCTTGGGGGTGCGCTCCTGGGTGGCGAAGTCGACGTGGACGATGCCGAAGCGCTTCG
>DATKCC010000412.1:0-2257 GCA_035513375.1 Thermoanaerobaculia bacterium
AGATCCCCATAGGGAGCACCAGCCGTGGCGTAGGAGCCGAGCACTTCGCCGGTCTCCGGGATGAGACGGTAGAGGCGACCGTCGGCCGACCCCACCACCACCTCGCCGCCGATGACCAGCGCCGAGGTGTTGAGAGCCGACTCGAAGTCGCGCCGCCAGAGGCGCTCGCCGGTCGCCGCGTCGAGGGCGTCGACCGTTCCGGAGCGCCAGGGAACGAACAGCCGGCTGCCCGCCAAGGCGGGGTCGAGAGACAGCGCGCGCCGCGCCTCTTGCGGGCCCTCCTCGAAGGTCCAGACCGGATAGCCGGTCGCGAGGTCGACGGCCCAGACCTCGGCCGCGACCGCTACCGCCAGCACCGAGTCGCCGTGGCGATGGAGCTCGGCGGCGACCCCGCCCGGGAACGGGATCTTCCAGCGGGCGTCGCCGGTCGCCCGATCGAAGGCGTAGAGCTGGCCCATCGGCTGGGCGTCCGAGCCCACCACCACCAGCTCGTCGGTGATCAGGGCGTCGCCGTGGAACTGGGCGGTGGGGCCGTCCTGCGAGGTGTCGTAGCTCCAGGCCACCTCGCCGCTCGCCCGGTCGACGGCGAGGAAGCTGCCGGCGCACGATCCGATGAGCACGCGCTCCCCCGCGACCGCGGGGGTGATGAACACTCAGCCGCCGGTGTCGAGGCTCCAGAGGGCCTCGCCGGGGGGCGCGGCGTGGACCGGGGCCCCGGCGAGCACCAGGGCGGCGAGGGCGAAGCGGACGGCATGGCGGCTCATGGGTCGGTCCTCCTGACACCGCATACGTTACCGCCTCCCCGTTCGTTGCCTCCGCGGGTCCTGGCGGGGAGGGCCCGTGACAGGATGACAGGCTGGCGATGGCGGCGATCGGCGACGGCAGGCACCGGGTGGTGATCGTGGGCGGCGGGTTCGCGGGGTTGAACGCGGCCCGGCGGCTGGACGATCCGCGGATCGAGGTCGCGCTCGTCGACCGGCGGAACTTCCACCTCTTCCAGCCGCTCCTCTATCAGGTCGCGACCGGAGGGCTCTCACCGGCCGAGATCTGCGCGCCGCTCCGGGCGGTCCTCCACCGCCAGCGCCACACCCGCGTGCTGCTAGAGGAAGCGGTCGACGTCGACGTCGAGAACCGCCGGGTGGTCCTCCAGGGCGGGAGCCTCCCCTACGACACCCTGATCGTCGCCGCCGGCTCGAGCCACCACTACTTCGGCCACCCGGAGTGGGCGGAGAAAGCGCCTGGCTTGAAGACCGTCGAGGACGCGACCACCATCCGGAGCCGGGTCCTCCGCGCCTTCGAGGAGGCTGAGCTCGCCGCGAGCGACGAGGAGCGGCGGCGCCTCCTGACCTTCGTGCTGGTGGGCGCCGGCCCGACCGGCGTCGAGCTCGCCGGGACGATCGGCGAGCTCGCCCACCACACCCTCAGGAGCGACTTCCGGGCCTTCGACCCGGCCTCGGCCCGGATCCTCCTGGTCGAGGCCATGGACCGGGTGCTCCCGCCCTTCCCGGCGAAGCTCTCGGCGGCGGCGCGGCGCGCCCTCGAGCGGCTCGGAGTCAAAGTCCTGACCGGGACCCGGGTGGCCGAGATCCGGGGCGGTGCGGTCACCCTCGAGCGGGGCGACGAGAGCTGGGAGGAGCCGGCGGGCGCGGTGCTCTGGACGGCCGGCGTCCAGGCGCAGCCGCTCGCCCGGAAGCTCGCCGAGAGAACCGGGGCCGAGACCGACCGCAGCGGCCGGATCCGGGTCGAGGCCGACTGCACGGTGCCCGGGCACCCCGAGATCCTAGTCCTGGGCGACATGGCGCGGCTCGAGGGACCGGGCGGCGAGCCCCTCCCCGGCGTCGCCCCGGTGGCCATGCAGCAGGGCCGCTACGCGGCGAAGTTGGTCAGGCGCCGGCTCGCGGGCCGCGCGACCGCGCCCTTCCGCTACCGGCACAAAGGCACCCTGGCGGTGATCGGCCGCGCGGCGGCGGTCGCCGACCTCGGCTTCCTGCGCTTCTCCGGCCCCTTCGCCTGGCTCCTCTGGCTGTTCGTCCACATCATGTACCTGGTGGGCTTCGCCAACCGGGTGCTGGTCCTCATCCAGTGGGCCGAGAGCTACATCGCCCGCGGCCGTGGCGCCCGGATCATCACCGACCCCCGGGAGGGTCCGGCGGGCGGGAGCGAGGTGGGCCTCCGCCCGGCGGAGCGCGCCGGTCGCTCTCGGTGAGCGACAGCCCCCGACTGGTGTCCCCCACAAGGGGCCGGCGTCCTGCGCGAG
>DATKCC010000413.1:0-3601 GCA_035513375.1 Thermoanaerobaculia bacterium
GGAGATCGCCGTTGCCGCGGCCGCCGGCGAGCAGGTGATCCTGCTCCGCAACCGGCGGGGGTACGCCCCGGTCCTCCTCTGCCGCGCCTGCGGCGAGGACCAGCGCTGCGACGCCTGCGGCATCCCGCGGACCCTCCACCGCCGCCGCGGCCTACTGCTCTGCCACTACTGCGGCTCGCGGGAGCCGGTGCCCGAGACCTGCCCGCACTGCGGCGAGGCGGCGCTCGAGGCGATCGGCGCTGGCACCGAGCGAGTGGAGGAGACCTTCCGCGAGCTCTTTCCGGCGCTCACGGTCGACGTCCTCGACCGCGACGCGGTCCGGAGGAAGGGGGGCGTGGCCGCGGTCCTGGCGCGCTTCGCCCGCGGCGAGATCCGGGTCCTGATCGGCACCCAGATGGTCTCGAAGGGCCACCACTTCCCGGAGGTCGCCCTGACCGCGGTGCTCTCGGCCGACACCTACCTCGGCTTCCCCGACTTCCGGGCGGTCGAGCGGACCTACACCCTGCTGACCCAGATCGCCGGGCGGGCCGGCCGCGGCGAGCGGCCGGGGCGGGTGGTCGTCCAGAGCTTCCACCCCGACCACTACGCCATCCGCGCCGCCCTGGAGCACGACGACGCGGGCTTCGCCGCCGAGGAGCTGCGCTTCCGGCGGGTCTTCCACTACCCGCCTTACACCCGGATGGTCCAGCTCCTGGTCCGGGATGCGGAGCGCGAGCGGGCCGAGGGGGCGGCGCGGGAGCTCGCGGCCAAGCTCGAAGCCCACGCCCTGGCCCGCGAGGTCCGGATCGCCGGCCCGGTCCCGGCGCCCTTCGAACGGCTCCGCAACCAGTGGCGGTTTCAGATCCTCCTCCGCCACCCCAAGGTCAAGACCCTCCACCGCTTCCTCGACGAAGCCATCCCCGACAAGCTCGCGGCCGAGCTGGTGGTGGACGTGGATCCCTACGACCTGTTGTAGCCCCCACGCGCCCCGGCCGAGACAGAGCTCGGCCGCTTCAAACCCCCTCCCCTCCGCCCTTGCCTCCCTCCCCTCCACCCTGCTACCGTGCCACGTTGCCATGGCCATCATCGACGCCGCGTTCGAAGAGCCCCTGGTCGAGCTTCGGCGGCGCATCCAGGAGCTCGAGGCCTACCCGGAGGATGCGGCCAAGGCCAAGGAGCTCGACCGCCTCCGGGGCGCCTTGCGCAAGTCGACGGCCGAGGTCTTCGGCGGCCTCACGCGTTGGCAGAAGACCCTGGTCGCCAGGCATCCGGAGCGCCCCTACGTCCTCGACTACGTCCGCCTCCTGATGACCGACTGGATCGAGATCCACGGCGACCGTGCGTTCGCCGACGACCCGGCGGTGGTGGCCGGCTTCGCCACCTTCCGCGGGCGCAGCGTGGCCGTGATCGGCCACGAGAAGGGGCGCGACACCAGGGAGCGCATCTGCCGCAACTTCGGCCAGCCGCGCCCCGAGGGCTACCGCAAGGCCCTGCGGGTGATGCGCCTGGCCGAGAAGTTCGGCCGGCCGGTCCTCACCTTCGTCGACACCGCGGGAGCCCACCCCGGGATCGGCGCCGAGGAGCGGGGCCAGGCCGAGGCGATCGCCCGTAACCTGATCGAGATGGCTGCCCTGCGGGTGCCGATCGTGGTCACCATCACCGGCGAGGGGGGGAGCGGAGGCGCCCTCGCCCTGGGCGTCGGCAACCGCGTGCTCATCCTCGAGTACTCCACCTACTCGGTGATCTCGCCCGAGGGCTGCGCCGCGATCCTGTGGAAGGACCAGAGCCGCAAGGCAGAGGCCGCGGAGGCGATGAAGCTCACCGCTCCCGACCTGCTCGAGCTAGGGGTGGTCGACGCGGTCATCCCGGAGCCCCTGGGGGGCGCCCACACCGACCACCAGGAGACCGCCCGCAGGGTCGGCGACGCCGTTGACGAGGCACTGATCGACCTCGAGGCGCTCTCGCCGGACGAGCTCCGCTCCCGGCGGCACGACCGCTTCCGGGTGCTGGGCGTTGTCGAGGCCGAGAATTAGTGCTACCGAGCGAGCTCTGACCTCTCCGATGAGCCGAGCACTGCCACAACCGGGCGGGGAGGGAGCGTCCCTCTCCCGACCCCGAGGCTTCGCCTCGCGGTGCCCGCACGGGATGGCGGTCTACCGGGGGTGAGTGGGGTGAGCCGATGACGCCCGTCGAATGGGCTCCCGCGCCGGTGCCGGCGGCCGCCGGGGAGCTCGCCAGGGACGGGGTGCGCCCTCCCCTCGCAGAGCTCCTGGCGCGCCGCGGAGTCGTGACCGCGGCCGGCGCCGCCGCGTTCCTCGAGCCCTCCCTGGACCAGCTCCACGACCCGCTGTCGCTCGCCGGGGTTCCGGCGGCGGTCGAGCGCCTGGCGGCGGCGCGGGAACGGCGCGAGCGGGTCGCGGTGGTCGGCGACTACGACGTCGACGGCGTCACCGGGACCGCGCTCCTGGTCGCGGTCCTCCGCCACGCGGGCCTCGAGGTGGAGCCGATCCTCCCGCATCGCCTCCGCGAGGGGTACGGGTTCCAGGGGGTGCATGTCGACCGCGCCACCGCCCTGGCCTGCCGGGTGATCGTCACGGTCGATTGCGGGGCGAGCTCCGGAGAGGCCGCGCGGGGGGCCCTGGAGGCCGGGATCGACGTGATCGTTACCGACCACCACCTCCCCGGCGGCGAGCTACCCGACGGAGTGATCCAGATCAACCCCCGCCAATCGGGCTGCGTCTATCCCTGCCAGGAGCTCTCGGGCGCCGGCATCGCCTTCAAGCTCGCCCAGGCGGTCGCCGGCCGGCTGGGACGCCAGCCGCCGGTCGAGAGCCTGCTCCGGATCGCCTGCCTGGGCACCATCGCCGACCTCGTTCCGTTGGTCGGGGAGAACCGGACCATCGCCGCCCTCGGGCTCCGAGCGCTCGAATCGGCGCGCTCGCCGGGCCTGCGCGCCCTGATCCGTCAGGCGGGGATCCGGCCGCCGTTCAGCGCCGATGACGTCGGCTACCGGCTGGGCCCGCGGATCAACGCCGCCGGCCGGCTGGATGACGCCGCGGGCGCCCTCGAGCTGCTGCTGACCCGGGACCGGGACCTCGCAGCCGAGCTGGCGCTCCGCCTCGACCGCTGGAACCGCGAGCGCCAGGAGGCCGAGAGCCAGGTGGTGGAGGAGGCCCGCGAGGCGGTCCGCCGGCGCGGCCGGCCGGCGCCCATCGTCGTCGCCTGGAGCGACCGCTGGCACCGGGGCGTGGTCGGGATCGCCGCCGGCCGTTTGGCCCGGGACCTCCACCGGCCGGCGGTGCTCCTGGCGGTCGCGGGCGACGAGGCCGTCGGCTCGGGCAGGAGCATCCCCGGCATCGAGCTCCACGGCTTCCTGCTGCGCTGGCGCCACGAAATGGTCCGCTTCGGCGGCCACGCCCAGGCCGTCGGTCTCACCGTCGAGCCGGAGCGGCTCGAGGGGCTCCGGGCGCACTGGGAGGAGACCTCCGGTGCCGAGTGGCCGGAGGAGCTCTTCGCGCGGCGCCACGAGTACGAGCTGGCGCTCGGGGCGGAAGGGGTGGGCCCGGAGCTCCTCGAGGGCCTCCTCCGCCTGGAGCCTCACGGCCAGGGCAACCCCCGGCCC
>DATKCC010000414.1:0-4317 GCA_035513375.1 Thermoanaerobaculia bacterium
CACGAATGGCCCAGGTCCACCTGCCCCGCTCGCTCCTCCCGATGGTCGACGACCAGGAGTCCCTCGCGGTCGACGGCGCGACCGCCGGGGAGGTCCTCACCCGGCTCCAGGCGCGCTATCCGCGGCTCGCCGGCTGGGTGCTCGACGAGCGCGGCGCGCTCCGCCAGCACGTCGCCCTGTTCCGGGACGGGCAGAAGATCGAGACCGACGCGGCGCTCGGCGAGGGGGACTCCCTGCACGTGGTGCAGGCGATCTCCGGCGGCGCGCCCCAGGACCGGATGCGGGCGGCGCCGGGGGCCGGCGGCGGCGACGACCTGGAGCTGCTGGTCTCGACCCGCAAGGGCCTGGTCGTGCTACGCGGGCCCCGCGACGGCGAGCTCGAGGTCGCCTGCCGGTGCTTCGAGGGGCAGGCGGTCGAGTACGCCCTGCGCGACCCCGCCACCGGGGCCTACCTGGCGGCGGTCACCCATGGGCACTACGGCCCGCGCATCTTCCGCAGCGACGACGTGACGGCCGGCGAGGAGGCTTGGGAGCAGACCGCTGGGCCGGCCTTCCCCGAGGACACCGGGGCGGCCGTCGAGCGCATCTGGGCGCTCGAGGTGGGCGTGGCTCCGGGCGAGCTCTGGGCCGGGGTGGCCCCGGCGGCGCTCTTCCGGAGCGGCGACGGCGGCAGGAGCTGGGAGCTGGTGCGCTCGCTCTGGGACGAGCCCTCCCGCCCGTCGTGGGAGCCGGGCGGCGGCGGCCTCTGCCTGCATTCGATCTGCCCCTGGCCGGGCGACCCCGACCGGCTGGCGGTCGGCGTCTCGGCCGCCGGCGTCTGGATCACCGAGGACGGCTGCCGGACCTGGGAGTGGGGGGGGGCGGGCCTCGTGCCCCGCTACCTGCCCGAGGACGCCCGGGAGGGGGCGAAGATGCTCTGCGTCCATGCCATGAAGCGGGCGCCGCGAGAGCCCGAGACCCTGTACATGCAGTTCCACGGCGGCGTCTACCTCTCCGAGGACGCCGGTCGCACCTGGAGCGACATCGCCGCC
This sequence comes from Thermoanaerobaculia bacterium, assembly GCA_035513375.1. Taxonomy (GTDB): domain Bacteria; phylum Acidobacteriota; class Thermoanaerobaculia; order Multivoradales; family DATKCC01; genus DATKCC01. The sequence continues at coordinate 1,032 of DATKCC010000414.1, forward strand.
GGGCTGCCGAGTGACTTCGGCTTCCCGCTGGTGATCGACCCGCGCGACCCGGGCCGGGCCTTCGTGCTGCCGCTGGTCGCGGACGTCGACCGGGTGACGCCTGAGGGCCGCGTCCAGGTGTGGGAGACGACCGACCGCGGGGCCACCTGGCGGGCGCGCTCGAACGGCCTGCCGAGCGAGGGCGCCTTCCTGACGATCCTCCGCCAGGCCTTTTGCGGCGACGCCCGCGACCCGCTCGGCCTCTACTTCGGCGCCACCTCCGGCGAGGTCTTCGGCTCGGCGGACGGCGGCGCCTCCTGGCGAACCCTCGCCCGCCGGTTGCCGCCGGTGCTCTCGGTGCGGGTGACGGGAGCGGTGGACTCGAGGCGCCCATGACCGTCGCCCCGCGGAAGGTTCGGCTCGCCGTGCGGCCCGCCGAGGAGCGGGACGTACCGGCCCTCCAGAAAGTCGCCCGCGAAGCGTGGGAGGCGACCTACTCGGGGTTGCTGGGCACCGCCGAGCGCGAGGAGCTGGTGGAGCATCTCTACTCCCGGCGGGGCCTGCGCGAGGACATCGCTCGCCACAGCTCGCTCTTCTTCGTCGCCACGGTGGAGGACGCGGTGGTGGGCTTTGCCGAGCTCGTGGCCGAGGGTCGGGCCGGCGAGGTCGCCCGGGTGGCGGTCCGCCCGGACTGGCAGCGGCGGGGGGTGGCGACGACGCTCCTGCGGCGCGGCCTGGCGGCACTGGCGGGGGAGGGGGTAGAGGCGGCGACCGCCGGGGTCGAGGTGGAGGACGAAGGCTGCCGACGGCTGTTCGAGCGCAACGGCTTCTCGGCGACCGCCGAGCCCCCGACCGAGCTCGACGACTACGGGGTGGAGCTCGTCCAGTTCCGGCGCCGTCTCGATAGCCCGACGGACGTCGAAGCGGCCGCGGGAGAGGCCACGATCTGGCTGGACGATGGCCGGAAAACCTGCCCGGAGTGCCATCGGCGGCTTCACGAAGCCACCGAGGTTTGCCCCGACTGCAGGGTGACGCTGGTCGCCGGCTCCTCGATCTGGCCGGAGGGGCGCGAAGAGCGGGCCCCGGATCTCGTCGTCGTGCTCTCGACCTCCGACGAGAGCCGCCTGGCGTTCGCCCAGGAGGCCCTCGAAGGCGCCGGCATCGCCTTCGCGGTCGAAGGCACGGAGGCGGCCGGGGTCGAGCTCGAGGTGCGGACGGTCGAGATCCTCGTCGCCGAGGCCGAGGCCGAGGCGGCCCTCGAGCTCCTCGACCGGATGGAGGAGCTCGAGCCCGCCACCGACGAGTAGCCGCGCCGTGCCCCCGTCCCGAACCGAGCGCCTCGCCCTCAGCTTCCTGGCCTTGGGCTCGCCGGCGCTCCTCGCGGCCTCCTTGCTGCCCGGCCGCGTCGCCGCCTGGGTATTCGCCCTCCTGGCCGGAGCATTCCCGGTGGCTCTGATGGCCCTCGGAGCCGGCCGGCGGCGATCCCCTCCGAGCCGCCCGAGCCGGAGCGGCAAAGGGGCGGGCGGCTCCGGCTGGGCGCTCCTCGCTCTGCTGATCGTTCTGGAGGGGACGGCGGCCGGCGTCCTGCTCCTCGCCGGCACACCGGCCGGTTCGGTTCGGGTCGGCGGCCTCCCCCTGGCCACGGTCGTCCTGGTGGCCGGGCTCTGGCTCCTGCCCCTGCCGCTGGCCGCCCTGGGCTATGCCCTCAGCTTCGATCGGACCGGGATCACCGAAGAGGACCTCGCCCGTCTCCGAGGGCCGACGGCGGGCGGCTGAGCCCGTGCCGCTTCTCGATCGGCCGGCGATCGCCGGCGCCGCCCTGGCCTACTTCGGCCTGATGCTCGGGATCGGCTGGTGGGCGGCCCGGCGTACCCGGACGAGCCGCGATTTCTTCATCGCCGGCCAGTCGATCGGCCTCCTGGTCACCGGCCTCGCCACCACCTCAGCCGCCTTCAGCGGCTTCGTCTTCCTCGGGGGTCCCGGGCTCACCTATCGGCTCGGCGTAGGGTCGTTCTTCATCGTCCTGTCGGTCGGCTTCACTTCGGCTCTGCTGTGTTGGGCGGTGGCGAAGCGCCTGCGCCTGCTGGCCGAGGTGCGGGAGGTCTACACCATCCCCGACGCCATGGCGGCCCGCTACCGGAGCCGGGGGGCCGCCGGGCTGGCGGCGGTCGCGGTGCTGATCGGCACGGTCGCCTACCTGGGAGCCCAGCTCCGGGCGCTGGGGGTCCTGATCGAGGCGATCTTCGGCACCCGGCAGTACCTCGGGGAAGGGAGCCTGGCGGTCGCGGTCGGCGTCGGGGTGGCGCTGGTGCTGGGCTATGCCGTGGCCGGAGGGATGGTGGCCGGGGTCTACACCGACGTCCTCCAGGGGATCCTGATGATGGCGGCAGCAGTGGCGGTCTTCGCCTATGCCCTCGAGCTGGGCGGAGCCGGCGAGGGGCTCGAGGGGATAGCCGGAGCCATCGCGTCGTCCGAGGCCTTCGGCGAGCGCTTCCTCGATCCGCTGGGGACGGTGCCGGCGGCGACCGCCTTCGGCTTCCTGTTCGTGTTCTCGATCGGGGTCCTCGGCCAACCCCAGATGCTCCACAAGTTCTACATGCTGCGGGACCCGCGGCAGCTCCGTTGGCTGCCGCTGGTGATCGCGGTCTCCCAGAGCCTGTGCGTGCTGATCTGGCTCGGGCTCGGGCTCGCGGTGCCGGCGCTGGTCGCGCGCGGGGAGCTCCCGCCGCTCGCCGACCCCGATCACGCCGCCCCCGCCTTCCTCCTCGGCTTCGTCCCCGAAGCGGTGGCGGCCCTCGCCTTCACCGCGGTCCTGGCGGCGATCATGTCGACCGCCGACTCGTTCGTGAACCTGGGCTCGGCGGCGCTGGTGCGCGACCTGCCGCGAGCGCTCGGGCGACCGCTCGCGAACGAGCTCGCCTGGGGCCGGGCGGCCGTCGTCGGGATCGCGTTGGCGGCGGCCGGGGTGGCCTACGCCTACGCCGACCTGATCGCGCTTCTCGGCACCTTCGCCTTCGGCACCTTCGGAGCGGCGCTCGCCCCGGCCCTGGCGGTGGGGCTCAACTGGCGGCGGGTGACGGCGGCGGCGGCGATCGCCTCGATGGCGACCGGGATGGCGCTCAGCCTGGGCCTGGAGCTCCTGGGTCAGGGCTTCCTGCCGGCCCTCGACGTCCTCCCCGAAGGGGTCCTGCCAGGCGCCGTCGCCCTGGCGGGCTCGTTCACGGTCCTCTTCCTGGTCACCTGGTGGACCGGCAGGCCCGAGGGCGACGACCTCGACGACGACGTGGCGGCGGTGATGGAAGCGTGA
>DATKCC010000415.1:0-5542 GCA_035513375.1 Thermoanaerobaculia bacterium
CGGTGGTCGGGGTCGGCGACCGGCTGCGCCCCCCGGAACATGTTGGCCCAGTGAGCGAAGCGGCCGAGGCCGTCCGGGTTGAGCGCCGGATCGAGCAGGACCACGGCGTTCGCCAACAGCTCCTCGACCTCCGCCCCCCGCCCCGCCGCCAGGTGGTAGGCGACCAGCATCGAAGCGTTCGCCCCCGAGGGCTCGTTGCCGTGGATGCTGTAGCCGAGGTAGACGAAGACCGGCCGGCCGGCGAGGTCCGGCTCCCCGCCTGCCACTGACTCCGCTCCGTCCCGCGGCGCCCCGGCGGCCCCGGGATCCACGTCCGAGAGCGCCCGGTGGGCCGCGACCAGCTCGTCGAGACGCGCCAGATTCTCGGGCGACGAGATCGTCAGCAGAACCTGGGGCCGGCGCTCGTGGGTGCGGCCGGTCTCCTCGATCCGCACCCGGTCGGAGGCTGCGGCGAGGCGCTCCATGTAGGCCACGAGCTGGTCGGGCCGGACATGCCACTCGCCGACCTCGAAGCCCAGGACCGTCGAGGGCTCCGGGACCGCCGGGTCGTGGGAGGCGGCTTCGGGCAGGTAGTAGGCGAGGTCCACCTCGGTGGGGAGGACCGCCGCGGCTTGCGTCGGTGAGGCCAGGAGTGCGGCGGCGAGGAGGACGGCTGGAGCGGTTCTCTGCATGGCTGGCTCAGGGTTCCGTTTCAAGGGATGGGTAGGTCCGATCACCTTTTGTTCTGTTATTTCGAGCTTGCGAGGAATCTGGGCGGTGGAGAGTCTCTGAGCACCCGTGGAGCCCAGCCCCCGGATCCCTCGCGGGCTCGGGATGACAGGCACGGAATGTTGAGCAGCCCTTATCCCGCCGGGGCCTGCTCCGCCGCGGCCGCCGCGAAGATCGCCCGCTGCAGGGCGATGTTGTCGCGATGGCCGGTGAGCTTCGCCGTCACCCGCCCCCTGACCGGGTACCCGAGCAGGTAAAGGTCGCCGATGATGTCCAGGATCTTGTGGCGCACGAACTCGTCCGGGAAGCGCAGCTCGGTGTTGATCACGTTGTCCTCGCCGACCAGGATGAAGTTGTCCAGACGCCCGCCGGTACCGAGCCCGAGCTCGTTGATCATCTTCAGGTCGCGCATGAAGCCGAACGTGCGAGCCGGGGCGATCTCGCGGCGATAGCTCTCGAAGTCGGTGAGGGTGAACTCGTGGTACTGCTCGCCGACGGGCGGCGGGTAGCGGAGCAGGTAGGAGACCGAGAACTCCTCGGCCGGCTCGATCGTCAGGCGCCTCTCGCCCCCCTGGTCCCGGTCGCCGAGCTGCGGCCCGACTTCGTAGCGCCGGTCGATCACCAGCTCCTTGCGGGGGGCGTCCTGGTCCTCGACACCGATCTCGAGCAGGCGATCGCAGAACTCCCGCGCCGAGCCGTCGAGCACCGGGATCTCACCGTGGACCTTGATCAGTAGATTGGTGATCCCGGCCGCGTGGAGGGCCGAGAGCAGGTGCTCGACGGTGCGGATCGATTGGCCCTCGCGCTCGAGGGTGGTGGCGTAGTCGGTATCGGCGACCGCGGCGACCTGGGCCGGGATGACCGTGTCCTGGGGCAGGGTGACGAAGTGGATGCCGCTGTCGGGCGGCAGCGGCTGGATGATCATCCCGGTCCGGCTCCCGGAGTGGAGGCCGAGGCCGTAGATCACGCTCGACTCGCGGACGGTGCGCTGCGGCAGCTCCGAGAGGCGGAGCCAGGGCAGCTCGGGGGTGGGCTCGAGGTGGCGGAGGGTCTCCTCCCGGGGCTTCCCCGGCTCGAGGACCGGCGGCGCCGGCGCTGCGGCGCGCCGTCCGGCCGCCCGCTCCCCGAGAGCGGCGGCGACCGCCCGGAGCGTCTGGTCGTAGGAGAGGGGCTTCTCGAGGTAATCGTGGGCGCCCATCTTGATCGACTTGACCGCGGTCGAGGCGGTTCCGTGGCCGGAGATCATGATCACCGCCGCCTCAGGGTCGAGCTGCTTGAGTGCCTGGAGGGTCTCCAGGCCGTCGCGATCGGCGAGCCAGATGTCGAGGAATACCAGGTCGGGCCGCTCCCGCCCGTAGAGCTCGAGGGCCTCGCGGCCGCTCGACGTGGTCAGCGTCCGGTAGCCCTCGTCGGTCAGGATGTCGGAGAGCGTAGCCAGGATCCCCGGCTCGTCGTCCACGATCAGCACCAGCTCGTCCATGCCGGGGAGGGAGTGTAGCCGATCGAGAACGCCCCGTCCTCTCGATCCTTGAGCCGTCTGTCCACTCCGCGGGGAGGGCGCGGCTTGCCGCACCGGTAGCCGCCGGGGTCACCTCCAAGCGGTGCGGCAAGCCGCACCCTACGCCGATTCGGATCGTTCGGGGTGGGTCGCGCGGATCCACCGCAGGAACCGCTCCTCGAGCGCCGCCAGGTACCCTTGCTCGGCCCAGAGCTCGGCCGCCAGCCGGTCGCTGACGCCGCCCAGGAGCCGATCCTCCTCCGCCTGCGGCACCGCGGCCGCCCCGGCCTCCCCCTGCTCGCGGACGGCGCTCCCGAGGGCGCGCGCACCCTGCCGCAGCGCTCGCCGCCGCCCGCGGAACGCGCGCTTGATCGCCTGGTTGACCGGCCGCGGGTCGAGCTCCGAGACCGCGCCGTCGAGGGCCCAGCGGGCGCGCCAGGCTGCGCCGTCGTCCCGTGGTGCCTCGGTCGCGGGCTCGGCCGGATCGAGCAGGAGATGGAGAAGGTAGCCTTCGTGGAAGACGCGGGAGGCGGTATCGACGGCCTCCTTGATCGCGAACACGAAGACGATCTTCCGGAAGAGCTTCCCGGCGAGCTTCAGGGTCAGCGCGACCACCGCCCGGCCGACCCGCTCCCAGCAGCCGCGGGGCACCCGATAGGTGCCGGCCAGGTAGTCCACCTGCAGCGGCGTGGGGGCGAGCCCGCGTTGCCGGGCGAGCTCCCGCACCATCGCTCGCCGGACCGCCGCGAGGGCCCGGTCGTCGAGGAACGGGACCGGGATCAGCGGGCACAACCCGGCGACGACGCTGTACAGGGTCACCCCCCGAAACCAAGGGACGGGAGCCGGGGGCGGCGCAGAGGCCGGCGGGCGGTCGCCGCCCGCTGTTATACGGTCGCTCACGTGAGCGAAGCCTACTCCGTCCGCCGCGACGCGCACGCCCGGGAGGTCGCCCGGCTCGACGGCCGCTCGCGCCGGCTCGGCTGGGCGCGCCTCGCGACCTTCTTCGGTGCCGCCGCCTGCGCCGTCACGGCGGTCGCCGGTGCTCCTGCGCCCCGGCCCGCGTGGCTGGCCGCGGCCGGCGTCCTCGCCACCGCCTTCGCCGCCCTGGTCGCGCTCGACTCACGGCTCGTCCGCCGCATTCGGCGGGCGGACGCGCTGCGGCGCGTCTTCGACCGGGCGTTGGCCAGGAAGGCGCGCGCCTGGCCGGCCCTCGACGCCCTCGGGGTGCCCGGTGGCGCGTCGGAGCAGCCCGCGGCGGAGAGCTCGCCGGCTTACATTCGGGACCTCAACCTCTTCGGCCACGCCTCGCTCTTCCGGCTCCTCGGAACGCCGGGTACCCCGCCCGGCCGGCGCGCTCTGGCCGGCTGGCTCGCCGAGCCCCCCGAGTCGCCGGCGGAGGTGCGCCTGCGCCAAGAGGCAGTCCGCGCCCTGGCGGGCGAGCTCGAGTGGCGCGCGGAGCTCGAGGCACTCGCCTGGGGGCCGGGAGAGGAGTGGCTCAACCCCGGCGGCGGGCGCCGCGGCGCCCGCTCCGGGCCCGCCTCCGAGCCGGGCCTCGACCGCTTCTACCAATGGCTCGAGGGGGAGCCCTGGCTCACCCGCCGGCCGCTCGTCCTCTGGTCCGCCCGGGCCCTCACCCTGGCCACCCCGGCGGCCCTCCTCGCCTGGCTGGCCGGCTTCGTCCCCTGGACGGTCTGGCTCGTCCTGGTCTTTGCCGCCTACGCGCTCTCGGCCGCCCTGGCCGAGCGCCTCCACGCGGACTTCGACCGCGCCACCGCCGGCGGCGACGGCCTGCGTGGCCACGGCCCGATCTTCCGCTGGCTCGAACGGCTCCCGGGGGCGGGACCGAGGCTCGACGAGCTTCGAACGCGGCTCGCCAACGAGGGGCGCTCGGCTGCCTCCTGGATGGACCGCCTCGACCGGCTGAGCTTCCTCGCGGACGCTCGTTTCGGCCTGATGCACTTCTTCGTCCAGGTCCTCCTCCTCTGGGACTTCCACCTCCAGGCCCGCTTCGAGCGGTGGCGCGAGCGCACCGGCACCGCAGCCCGAGGGTGGCTCGAGGCCCTGGGCGAGGTCGAGGCCCTGGCGGCCCTGGCGGCCCTCGCCCACGCGCAGCCGCACTGGGCCTTTCCCGAGGTCGACTCGGCGCTCGACACCTACGACGCGCGGGACCTCGGCCACCCGCTCATCCCCGACTCCCGCCGGGTGGGAAACGACGTCACCGTCGGGCCGCCGGGCAGCTTCCTCCTGGTCACCGGCTCGAACATGAGCGGCAAGTCGACGCTCCTGCGGTCGGTCGGGACCAACGCCGTCCTCGCCTGGGCGGGCGGGCCGGTGGCGGCCCGTGAGCTCCGCCTGCCGCCGGTTCGGCTCGCTACCAGCATCGCGGTCGAGGACTCGCTCGAGGAAGGGGTCTCCTTCTTCCTCGCCGAGCTCCTGCGCCTGAAGGCGGTGGTCGAGGCGGCCGAGCGCGCGGCGGACGAGGCCCGCGGGCCGCACCTGCTCTTCCTCCTCGACGAAGTCCTCCGCGGCACCAACAGCGCCGAGCGGCGCCTGGCGGTCCGGAGCGTGGTCGGGCGGCTACTCGCGCTCGGGGCGATCGGGGCGGTGACCACCCACGACCTCGATCTCCTGACCGAGGAGGAGCCGGAGGGCGCGCTGGCGCGGGCCGCCCGGCCGATCCACTTCCGCGAGACGCTCCGCTCCCGCCCCGGAGGCGGCGCCGAGATGACCTTCGACTATCGGGCCCGCCCCGGTCTCGCCACCACCACCAACGCGCTGCGCCTGCTCGAGGCTGTGGGGCTCGGGGAACAAGGGGACCGATGACCCGCCACCCCTCGATCGCGGACTCTCCCTCGATCGCCCGTAGGGGAGGAGCTCGGCTCCTCCCGGGGCGGGGGCCGGGCACCGACCCGCGGGCGGAGGCCAGCTCCGCCCCTACACGCCGCCGTGGGCTGCGCATTCGATGGGGCCGCGGGTGAGGACCCCCGAGTTCTACGACGGCTGCGCCGCCTTCTATGACGCCGATTACGAGGCCGCCGGCTACGACGAGGACGTGCCCTTCTACGTCGAGCTCGCGCGCGAATCCGGCGGCCCGGTGCTCGAGATGGGCTGCGGCACTGGGCGCGTCCTGCTGGCGGTCGCCCAGGCCGGTATCGAGATCGCCGGGATCGACGGCTCGGCGCGGATGCTCGACCGCCTGAAGGCCCACCTCGCGGAGGAGCCGGAGGCGGTCCGGCGCCGGGTGCGACTCCTCCACGGCGACATCCGGACGGCCCGGGTAGAGGGGGATTTCGCGCTGGTGACGGCCCCCTTTCGGGTGGTCCAGCACCTGGTCGA
>DATKCC010000416.1:0-5418 GCA_035513375.1 Thermoanaerobaculia bacterium
GGCCGCCGGAACCGGCGGACCGGATCCTCGGCCGAGAGGTCGACCAGCAGGTCGACCACCTCCGGGCCTTCGCCGTGGCCCCCTTTGAGCAGGACCGCGGGTCCCGACGCGGCGAGGGACCGGGCGGCCACCTCGCGCTCCCCTTCTCCGGCCGTCGGGAGGCCGGTCAAGCGGGCGGCCTCGGGCAGGTTGGGGGTGACCAGAGTAGCGAGCGGCAGGAGGTCCTCGATCAACGCCTCGACCGCGTCGGCGGCCAGCAGGGGGTCACCGCTCTTCGCCACCATCACCGGATCGAGGACCACCGGCGGGGCGGCGTCCCGAAGGCGGCGCCGGAGGCACCGCGCGACCGCGCGGACGATCGCCGCGTTCGCCAGCATGCCGATCTTGACCCCGTCGACGCCGAGATCGTCGAACACGGCATCGATCTGGGCCGTCACGAGCTCGGGGGGAAGCTCGTAGACGGCGGTCACCGCCCGGGTGTTCTGCGCCGTGACCGCGGTCACGGCGCTCATCCCGTAGGCGCCGTGGGCGGCGAAGGTCTTGAGGTCCGCTTGGATGCCGGCGCCACCGCCGGAGTCGGAGCCGGCGATGGTCAGCAGGCGGAGCGGGTGCGGTCGTTCACGCATGGAGGGTCGGTAGCTCGTAGGGTGCGGCCCTGCCGCACCGGGTCTCGCCTCGGCCACCGCCGGTCGGTGCGGCAGGGTCGCACCCTACGATAGAGCTCGCTTCCGCCGGAACAGCAGCGCTAGGGCGACCACCAGGACCACGAGACTGATCGCCTGGGCCACCGTCATCACCCCCAGGAAGCGGTCGTCCTTGGCGCGCAGGATCTCGGCCAGGAAGCGCTCGACGGCGAGCAGCGCGAGAACCGCCATGCCGGTCACCCCGGCGGTCGGGCGGCGCCGGAGGAGCCAGAGGCCGAAGGCCCAGATGCCCAGGCAGGCCAGCGTCTCGTAGAGCTGCGTGGGGTGAACCTCGAGCAGCCGTGAGTCGGGGATCGAGGCCGGCACTTCGACCCCGAACTGGTGCCGGAGGTTGCCGGCGGTAGACGGCGGGGCCGCGCCCTCGGGAAAGGCGACGCCCCACGGGAGGGAGGTCGGAACCCCGTAGTCATCGCCGACCAGGAAGCACCCCATGCGCCCGATGGCGTAGCCCAGTGCCAGCCCGAGGGACAGGCCGTCGAGCGTCGGCCAGTACGGGAGCCGGCGGCGGCGCATGGTCCACAGGACCGCAACCAGCGCGAAGACGAAGCCGCCGTACCAGACCAGCCCCGAGCGGTCGAACAGCAGCCGCCAGTCCTGGTACAGCAAGGCGTAGTAGAGCTTGGCGCCGACGATGCCGAAGAAGCCGCCCGCGAACACCAGGGCGGCCGCATCGTCCTCGTTTCCGGCGTCGAGCTTACGCAGACCCCAGCGGAGCTGGAAGTAACCCGCCACGAAGGCGAGGACGAGCATCAGCCCGAAGGAGCTGACGGGGAAGTCACCGATGCGGAAGAGCTCTGGGTACATGAAGGATGCCGCCGTCCGCGCTGGCGGGCGCCGGCCCGTCGGGACCGGCGTACTCTAGCAGCCTCGCCTGGCGGCCGTTCGAGCCGTACCACGGCGCGCCGGGGCGCACCCTTCCCTACTCGGGACGTAGGGTGCGGCTTGCCGCACCGATCAGCGGTCGTTGAGACGTAGGGTGCGGCTTGCCGCACCGATCAGCGGTCATTGAGACGTAGGGTGCGGCTTGCCGCACCGATCAGCGGTCGTTGAGTCCCCAGTCGTACTCCATGTACCGGACCGCGGGTTTCTTGCCCCGGAGCCGCCGCGCGATCTCGGGCGGCGCGTGCTCCTTGACCCACTCGAGCACGCCGCCGCGGGCGAAGAAGGCGACGACCGTGCTGCCGCCGGTGAAGTCCCCCGCGTACCACTTGAAGATCGACGACAGCCAGAGCGTGTCCGCGCCGGGGTCGTAGCGCAAGCCCTTCGATCGATCGGAGAGGAAGCGCCGGGTCTGATCGCGGAGCTGCGGCTCGATGTCGACGGCGGTGTAGGGCTCGCCTCGGAGATCGGGACAGCTCGTCGAGGCGCAGACCACCGCGAAGTGGACGCGCGGATCGCCGAGAGCGAGACCCCGGGCTTCGATCTCGTCCAGGGTGAGCTCCTCACCGGCGACCGGAAAGGTCAGCTCGTCGAAGAAGCCGTCCACCGACTTCACCGAGTCGATCCCCGGATACCGGTCGAGGACGTGATGGACGACGACCCCGTTGTAGGCGTTGATCCAGAAGGCGAGGGCATCCGCCTTGCGTTCGACCTGGGCGGGTCCGGCGGGACGCGCCCGAGCGAGGCCCCGGAGGAAGGCGTCGAGATCGGCGCGGTCGCGCTTCAAGGCCGCGTAGTCCACGCCGCCTCGCTTCGCGTGCCGGGCTAACACCCGGCTCCAGGCGTCGGCGGCGGGGTCCGCGGCGGGCGCAGGGCAAGGGGCCCCGAGGGCCACGGTGCAAGCGAGCAGGAGGATCTGGACGGTGCGCATCGGGCCCCTACGATATACCGGCTACAATCGTCGCCGATGCCCCCGGAGGAGCTGACTCGCAGCCGCTACGCCGCCCTGGCCGAGCTGGTACGCGACCCCGCCCGCGCCGGCCGGTGGCTGGTCCTCACCCATGACAACCCGGACCCCGACGCGATCGCCTCGGCGGCGATCCTCGGGCGGATCCTCAGCAACGGCTTCAAGCGCAAGGTCACTCTCGCGTATGGCGGCATCGTCGGCCGCGCCGAGAACCAGGAGCTGGTCCGGGTCCTGGGGGCCAAATTCAGCCACGTCCGCCATCTGAGCTCCAGGGCGTACCAGCGCTTCGCCCTGGTCGACGCCCAGCCGTTCACCGGCAACAGTCAGCTCCCCGAGGGGGTCGTTCCGGACCTCGTCTTCGACCACCATCCCACCCGTCAGCCGGTGCCGGAAGTGCCGTTCACCGACATCCGCCCCGACTTCGGCGCGACCGCCACCATCCTCGCCGAGTACCTCCAGGTCTCGGGGCTACCCTACCCGAAGTCGCTCGCCACGGCCGTGGTCTACGCCATCCGCTCCGAGACCCAGGAGTTCGGGCGGGAGTACTCAGAGGCCGACAAAGCGGTCTACGACCGGCTGCTGCCCGAGATCGACCGGCGGACCCTCGCCCGCATCCAGAACGCTCGGCTCCCGCTCTCCTACTTCCGCAACCTCCACCAGGCGTTGGAGAACCTCGAGACCGTCGACACCCTGATCGTCAGCCACCTCGGCGTCCTCGAGCAACCCGACATCGTGCCGGAGGTGGCCGATCTGCTACTGCGAATGGAGGGCAAGACGTGGTCGCTCTCCACCGGTCGATTCGCGGACCGGATCTACCTGTCGATTCGCACGACCAACCAGCGGGCTGACGCCGGCGGCCTGATCCGCCGCCTGGTGGGCCGCCGGGGCAAGGGCGGAGGACACGGCATGGTCGCGGGCGGGTGGATCCCGTTCGACCGGGCTCCCGGGGGCGATCCGGTGGCGGTCCAGAAGGTCCTCGCCCGGCGGCTCGCCCGGCTGCTGCGCAAGAAGGTCGACAAGCTGGTGCCGATCGACCTCGAGGGGAAAGGGTGAGCCGGCGCGAGCGGCCGCTCCTGCTCGCCCTGGGGCTCACCGCCGGCCTCGCCCTCTCGGCGTGGGGCCTGGCCCGCACGCTCCCCCAGCTCGCGACGGCCGCCCCCGGCTTCCTGGCCCGGGGCCTCCTGCCGGTCCTCCTCTGGGGGCTGGTCGCGATCGCCTGCCTCGCCGGGCTGGTGCGCCTGGCTCTCTACGAGCGCCGGTGAGCATGTAGGGTGCGGCTTGCCGCACCGATCGGAGGCCGCCGAAGCATGGCCCGGTGCGGCAAGCCGCACCCTACAGCTCCGCCTCCTCTTTCCGCTCCCGGCTCATCAGCTCCTCCACCGCCCGAGCGGGGCTCTTGCCCTGGTAGAGAACCTCGACCATCTTCTCGGTGATCGGCATTTCGACGCCGCGCTCGCGGGCGAGCTTCTGGATCGAGAGCGAGTTGCGGATGCCCTCGGCCACCATCTGGGTCTCCCCCTGGATCTCCCGGAGGCTCTTGCCGCGGGCGAGCTCCAGGCCGGTCCGCCGGTTCCGGGAGAGGCCCCCGGTGCAGGTCAGTACCAGGTCGCCGAGGCCGGCGAGGCCGGCGAAGGTCCGGGCCTCCCCGCCGCAGGCGATCCCCAGCCGGGTGATCTCGTGGAGCCCGCGGGTGATGAGCGCCGCCAGGGTGTTGTGGCCGAGCCCGAGGCCGGTCAGGGCGCCGGCGGCGATGGCGATGACGTTCTTGGCCGTCCCGCCGAGCTCGACGCCCACCACGTCGGCCGAGGAGTAGAGCCTCAGGCGCGGGGTCGAGAGCCGCTCCCGGAGCCCGGCCGCGAGGTCGCTCGCCGCGGAAGCGATGACTGCGGCTGTGGGCATGCCCTGGGCGAGCTCGACCGCGAAGGTGGGGCCCGAGAGGACGGCGAAGCGCACCTCGCGGCCGGCCGCCAGGCCCTCTTCCGAGGTCACCTGGCTCATCCGGGCGGTGGTCGCGGTCTCGATCCCCTTGGTGGCCGAGACCAGGTCGAGTCGCCGGTCGCCGGGCACCGCTTCGAGGAACCCGCGCACCACTTCGCGGAAGACGTGGGAGGGCACCACCACCAGGATCGGCGCGCACTCGGAGAGGGCTTCGAGGTCGGCCGTCGGCTCGACCCCCCCCGGCAGCTCGACCTCGGGGAGGTAGTCCCGATTCACCCGCTCCTCGAGAAGCCGTCGAGCGAGCTCCTCGCGGCGCGCCCAGAGTCGTACCGGGTGCCCCCCGAGGGCGGCCAGGTGGACGGCGAGTGCGGTCCCCCACGAACCCGCGCCGAGGATGCCGATCGGAGCCGTCACAGCGGGAACCTCTCCACGGCGTGGTAGACCGCCCCGCCGGGGCCGAGGTCACTGCGGTAGAGCACTCCGTCCTCGACGGTGAACGGCTCGGCCAGCGAGCCCGCGAACGCCGCGACCAGCTCCTCGCTCGCACGGCGGTCCCAGGGGTGGCGGGGACGAGCGAGGGTGACGTGAGCGTGGAACGGCCGGCGCTCCGGCTCGAGGGCGAGCTCGCCGCGAGCGGCCGCCGCCACCTCCCGCTGGAGCGCGTCGAGCTCCGGCCCGCTCCGGATGCCTACCCAGGCGATCCGCGCCGGGCGCCCCGGCGGGAAGGTGCCGCCGCCGGCGGCCTCGAGCTCCAGGCAACCCCTGCCGGCGAAGGCGGAACGGACCGCCGCCACCAGGCCGGGGATGCGGGCTTCGTCGGTCGCGCCGAGGAAGGAGAGGGTCAGGTGGAGGTTCTCGACCGGGACCCACCGGGCAGGCGGCAGGCGCTCCGCGAGCTCTGCCGCCCGCCGCGCGATCTCCCGCCGGAGC
>DATKCC010000417.1:0-2121 GCA_035513375.1 Thermoanaerobaculia bacterium
CGGAGCCGGCACGAAGCTCGGGCGGCCGAGCGCCCGGCCGAGAGCGCGGGCGAGCTCCCGGTTGCGGACGGGCTCGGGCGCCGTCAGGTTGAACGGCCCGGCGGCCTCCCGGCGCTCGAGCAGGAAGCGGATCGCCCGGACCTCGTCCCGGAGGTGTATCCACGGCACCCACTGCCGGCCGCCACCGACCGGCCCGCCGGCAAAGAGCTTGAACGGCAGGGCGAGCTTGGGCAGCGCTCCGCCGCCCGCGGCCAGCACCACCGCGGTCCGCAGCAGCACCCGGCGCACCCCGAGCGCCGCGGCCGGCGCGCTCGCCCCCTCCCACTCGACCGTCACCCGGGCGAGGAAGCCCTCGCCGGCCGGGTCGCTCTCGGTCACCTCCTCGTCCCCCCGCGGGCCGTAGTAGTCGATCCCTGACCCCTGGAGGAGGACCTCGGGCAGGGCGCCGGCGGCCGCCCGAATGCGCTCGAGAGCAGCGATCACCGCCCGGGTGCTCGCCAGGCGGCTGTCGACGATCCGGCGCTTGGTCGCCTCGGTCCAGGGCCAGGTGGCCAGGTTCTCGCCGGCCAGGTTGACGATCGCCCGCGCCCCGTCGGCTTCGCGCCACCAGCCGCCGGCGGTCGCGGCGTCCCAGCCCACCGCCCGCGCCCCCGCCGGCAGCCCCGACACGCCGCCCGGCGAGCGCGACAGCACCACGACGTCGTACCCCGCCCCGGCCAGCTCCCCGGTCAACGCCGACCCGATCAGCCCCGACCCCCCGGTGATGAGGACCTTGCCGGACCCAGCCATACAGAGATGTTACCGCCACCTGTGCGCAGCCCGGCGCGTAGGGTGCGGCTTGCCGCACCGATCGGCGGTCGGGCGGCCCCGGTCCCGGTGCGGCAAGCCGCACCCTACGCGCCGACTGGATCCCGGGCGCTTTCATCGAGGGCGGGCTCAGACCGCCTCCAGCTCCTCCTCGAGTCGCTGCCGCTCGGCGAGCTCGGCGTACAACCCGCCGGCCGCCAGCAGCTCCTCGTGGCTGCCGCGCTCGGCGATCCTCCCCTCCTCGAGCACCAGGATCAGATCCGCCCGCCGCACCGTCGAGATCCGGTGGGAGACCAGAAAAACCGTCCGCCCCTCGAACACCGTCCGCAGGTTCTCGAGGATCGTCTCCTCGGTGTGGGTGTCGACCGCCGACAGGCTGTCGTCGAGGATCAGGATGCGTGGCCGGCGCAGCAGCGCCCGGGCGAGCGCCACCCGTTGCTTCTGGCCGCCCGAAAGGGTGATGCCGCGCTCGCCGACGATCGTGTCGAGCCCCCGCGGGAAGCCCTGGAGGTCGGCCGCGAGCCCGGCGAGCTCGGCCGCCCGGGCGATCTCCTCGTCGCTCGCTCCGGGGCGGGCGAAGGCGACGTTCTCCCGGACCGTGGTCGAGAACAGGAAGCTCTCCTGCGGCACCATGCCGATCGCCCCCCGGAGCTCGGCCAGGGGCAGCCGCTCGACCGCAAGCCCGTCGACGAATACGGTTTCCGGCGGCGGGTCGGTGAGCCGCGGGAGGAAGCAGAGCAGCGTGGTCTTGCCCGAGCCGGTCCGGCCGACGACCGCCACGGTCGAGCCGGCCGGGGCGTCGAAGGCGACCTCCCGGAGGACCGGCGCCGCGCTCCCGGAGTAGGCGAAGGTCAGGCCGCGGACCGCCACGTCGCCGGTGATCCCTCCCGGCGTGACCGGTAGGGCGGGCTCGACTATGTCCGGCTCGGTCTCGAGGATCCGGCGCAACCGCCCCAGCGAGGCCGCCCCGCGCTGCACCAGGTTGACCACGTAGCCGATCGCTATCATCGGCCAGATGAGCCGGGACAGGAAGAGGTTGAAGGCGACGAAGCCCCCGACCGTGATCGATTCGCGCACCACCAGCACCCCGCCGTACCAGAGCACCGCCACGAACCCCAGCCCCACCAGCACCTGGAGCAATGGATGGAAGGCCGAGTCCCAGAGGATCAGGCGCCGGTTGAGCTCCACGTGACGCCGGTTCACCAGGGCGAAGCGCTCCTCCTCTCCCCGCTCCTGGGCGTAGGCCCGGACCACCCGAACCCCGGCCAGGTTCTCCTGCACCCGGATCGAGAGCTGGGAGAAGTTCTCCTGCAC
>DATKCC010000418.1:0-3969 GCA_035513375.1 Thermoanaerobaculia bacterium
CGAACATCCGCACCACGCGGCGGGTGAGCCGCCGGTCCGGGCTGCTCACGAACCGGAACCCCATGACCAGCAGGGTGTCGATGGCGGGAAGGCCCAGGGCCAGGACCGGTACCAGCACGGCCACGGTGGTGGCCGCCTTCAACGACGAGTTGTGGGCCATGACGGCGAGGACGAAGCCTATGGTGAGCGAGCCGCTGTCGCCCATGAAGGTGGTGGCGGGGTTCCAGTTGTGGGGCAGGAAGCCCAGGCAGGCGCCGGCCACGGCGGCGGCGACCAGCGTGGTCGCGACATCGCCCCGGACGAAGGCGACCACCGCGACAGAGGTGGCGACGATCGAGCCCACTCCGGCGGCCAAGCCGTCGAGGCCGTCGATCAGGTTGAAGGCGTTGGTGACCCCTACCAGCCACAGGAACGACACCCCGTAGCCGAGCCACCCGAGCTCGACGGAGCCGAGGAACGGGAGGTTCAGGGTGTTGATCGCGCCGCAGCTCACCAGGACGAGCCCGGCGGCCAGCGCCTGGACCAGGAACTTCTTGCCTACGCTCACGCCCCAGACGTCGTCTGCCACGCCCAGGAGGAAGATCAGGAGGACCCCGGGAGCGACACCGAGGAGCTGCGAGGAGAGGGAGAGCTGGGCCAGCCGCTCCGGAGCCAGGAGAAGGAGGAGGATCGCCAGCCCCAGGACGCCTCCCAGCAACATCGAGGCGCCGCCTAATCGTGGCGTGGGCGAGCGGTGGAGCTTCCGGTGGTCCGGCTGGTCGACGGCGCCGACGCGAGTGGCCAGGCGGTTGGCCACGGGCGTGAAAAAGAAGGTGCACAAGGCCGCCACAAGCCCGGTCCCGAGGCCGCCGACGATTTCGATAGAATTGAGCGATAGAGGCATAGACCTAGCGTAATGTTTCGAGAATCTCCCTTCCGGGCGCCAGGCTTCCTTGAATGGTCGCACCCTGGAGGCGAGGCATCTGGCCGCCTAGGCTCCCCCGCGAACCGCTGGCGAGGGAGCCCCGGCGCCTGGCCTACGGAACGACGGGGCTGGCGGGCTGCTCGTCGTCATCGTCATCGACCTCCTCGATGATGACGTAGGCAGCCGCCGCGACCCCGAGAGCCAGCCCGACCTTGGCCGCGGTACTGAGCCCGGCCAAGCCACGCCCAGCGGCCGGTGGTGCCGGGGCGGCCGCCGCCTGGCCAGCGGCCGGTGGTGCCGGGGCAGCCGCCGCCCGCTCGTCCTCGCAGGTCTCGTCCAGCCCGAGGTCGTTCTGGTCCGTACCGGCCCGGACCGCGACCACCCCGAGGTAGTCATAGACCGCTGACTCCGCCACCTGGAGGACCTCCCACTCGCACTCCGCGGCGGCGTCGGGGCTCGCGGTGCAGGCCTCGAAGCTCGCCTGCGGGTCGGCCAGGCGGCAGAGGCGGACCGTGGTGACCGGGGTGCCCTCCCGCACCTGGCCCTGCGCGTCCAGGAGAAGGCCGCTCGCCTCCGCGAGGGTGATCACCTCGCCGGAGGTCTCACGGAAGCTGACCGCGCCGGCATCCACGGTCAATCTCACCTCGTTCGGGCTCGAGCTCTCGAGCCGCACCGAGGAGTTACGATCAACGGCCAGAGCCCGGCCGTTGGTGAGGTGGAGGATCGCCTGGCGTCCTTTCGTGTCCACCTGCGCCGGGCTGAGGAGCGTCGTGCCCGAGGGGACCGGCACCCCGTCCACGGCGGCACCCGGGCTCACCACCTGCCCCAGGGAAGGGGCAGCCGAGGCGGGCGGCACCAGGAGGAGGCCCAGGGCCAGCCCGAGCACTAGAGTCGGGACTTTCGGTCGGCAAAGGAACGAAGGCAGCATGGGCTTACGTCCTCTCTCGATTTCGAGGCTTCACCGGGAGGCCTCATGGGAGCTGGGTTACACGTCCAACGCTACCAGGCCGATTCTCCCTCGTCAAGCTCCATGGGATACCCGACTATACTCGCGCCCGGCTCCCGCTCCCTCGCCGCCATGAACGAGATCCGCACCCACCGGCGCCTCGAACCCGCCCTCTGCGGCCGGCCGATCCACGTCGAGGCCGGGCGGGCCGAGGTGGAGCTCACGGCCGCCGCGACGATGGCCGCCGACGAGCGCGGGCTGGTCCACGGCGGCTTCGTCTTCGGCCTGGCCGACTGTGCGGCGATGCTCGCCGTCAACGAGCCGAACGTGGTCCTGGTCCGGGCGGAGGTACGGTTCGTCGCTCCGGTCACGGTCGGGGATCGGATGGTGGCCGAGGCCCGCGTGCTGCCCGAGCGCGGCGGTCCTCGGCCGGTCGTCTCGGCGCAGGTCCGGGTGGGCGACCGGGAGGTCTTCACCGGCACCTTCCACTGCGCGGTTCCGTCCCGCCACGTGCTGGAGCTCGACCGCGAGGAGGACGCCGGGTGAACGGCGGCGCCCACCTCGCCCAGGTCCTCGAGGCCCAGGGAGTGCGCTTCCTGTTCACCCTCTGCGGCGGCCACATCTCGCCGATCCTGGTCGAGGCCAAACGCCGCGGCATCCGGGTGGTCGACGTGCGCCACGAGGCGACCGCGGTGTTCGCCGCCGACGCGGTGGCGCGGCTGACCGGGGTGCCCGGGGTCGCCGCCGTGACCGCCGGACCGGGGGTGACCAACACGGTGACCGCGCTTCAGAACGCCGCGATGGCCGAGTCGCCGCTGGTGGTCCTGGGCGGCGCGACCGCGACCCTGCTCAAAGGGCGCGGCGCGCTCCAGGACATCGACCAGCTGTCCCTGGTCCGGCCGCTGGTCAAGCAGGCCTTCGCCGCCCGCCGGGTGCGGGAGCTGGCGCCCGCCCTGGAGCGGGCCTTCCAGGTGGCCCTCGACGGCGTGCCGGGGCCGGTCTTCGTCGAGTGCCCGGTCGATCTCCTCTACGACCGGGAGCTGGTCGAGGGCTGGTACGGCGGCAGGGGAGGCAAGGGGGTCGCCGGCAGGCTGGTCCAGAGCTACCTCTCGCTTCACGCCCGGCGGCTGTTCGCCGGCGCCGGCGAGGCAAGGCCGAGCGCGCGGCTCGAGGTGGCGGCGCCCGAGCCTGAGCCCGCGGCGGTGGCGCGGGCGGCGAGGCTCCTCTCCCGTGCGCGGCGGCCGGTGCTCGTGGTCGGCTCGGGTGCGGTGGCCGAACCTGCCGGCGCGGCCGAGGTGGCGGCCGCCGTCGAGCGGTTGGGGATGCCGACCTATCTCGCCGGGATGGCCCGCGGCCTCCTGGGCGCCGACCACCGGCTCCAGCTCCGCCACGCCCGGACCCCGGCCCTCAGGGAGGCCGACCTGGTGGTCCTCGCCGGCTTCCCCGTAGACTTCCGGCTCGATTACGGGCGCAAGATCGCCCGCAAGGCGAAGATCGTCGCCGCCGGTCGGGACCCCCGGCTCCTCGAGCGCAACCGTCGGCCGACCGTGACGGCGGTGGGGGACGCGGGGCGCTTTCTCCGGGCGCTGGCGGGGAAGCGCGAGGGGAAGGCCGGAGGTGTGGGAGCGGCCGCCGGCGATCCGGGCGTCTGGTCGGAGTGGCTCGGGACCCTCCGCGCGCGCGACGCCGAGCGCGACGCCGAGATCGCCCGCCAGGCCGAGGAGGAGGCGCCCCCGGTCAACCCCATCCTCCTCCTCCGGGAGCTCGAGGCGGTGCTGCCGGACGACTCGATCCTGGTCGCCGACGGCGGCGATTTCGTCGCCACCGCTTCCTACGTCCTGCGCCCGCGCGGCCCGCTGCGCTGGCTCGATCCGGGTCCCTTCGGCACCCTGGGAGTCGGCGCCGGCTTCGCCCTGGGAGCGAAGCTCTGCCGGCCTGAGGCCGAGGTCTGGCTGCTCTACGGCGACGGCTCCGCGGGCTACAGCCTGGCCGAGGTCGACACCTTCGTCCGCCACGGCGTGGCGGTGATCGCGGTCGTGGGCAACGACGCCGCCTGGATGCAGATCGCTCGCGACCAGGTCGAGATCCTCGGCGACGCCGTCGGGACGGTCCTCCGTCG
>DATKCC010000419.1:0-2492 GCA_035513375.1 Thermoanaerobaculia bacterium
GATGCCCTTGGGGCAGACCGCCTCGCACTCGCGGAAGTTCGAGCAGGCGCCGAAGCCGCGGGCCTCCATCTCCTCGACCATTGCGAGCACCCGCAGGTAGCGTTCGGGCTGGCCCTGGGGAAGGAGCCCCAGGTGTGCGACCTTGGCCGCGGTGAAGAGCTGGGCCGCGCCGTTCGGGCACTGAGCGACGCATGCCCCGCAGCCGATGCAGGTGGCCGCTTCGAAGGCGGCGTCGGCGGCGTCCTTGGCGACCGGGATGGTATTCGCCTCCGGCGCCTCGCCGGTGTTCACCGAGACGTAGCCGCCGGCCTCGATGATCCGGTCGAAGGCCGAGCGGTCGACGACCAGGTCACGGAGCACCGGG
Source organism: Thermoanaerobaculia bacterium (assembly GCA_035513375.1). Lineage (GTDB taxonomy): Bacteria > Acidobacteriota > Thermoanaerobaculia > Multivoradales > DATKCC01 > DATKCC01. The sequence continues at coordinate 365 of DATKCC010000419.1, forward strand.
AAAGCCCTGGCCCGCCAGGGCTCGACCGTGATCGTGTCGCCGTCCCGGAAGGCCCGCATGTGGAGCTGGCAGGCGGCGGTCTGCTTCCAGGGACCGTGAGCCTCGCCGTCGATCATCAGGCCACACGAGCCGCAGATCCCCTCCCGGCAGTCGTGGCCGAACTCGATCGGGCGCTCGGAGCGCTCGATCAGCTCCTCGTTGACCCCGTCGAGCATTTCCAGGAACGACATGTCGGGGCTCACCCCCCGGGCCTCGTAGCGCACCAGGCGGCCCTCCGCCCGCGGGCCCTGCTGGCGCCAGACGTAGAGGGTCAGGTCCATTACTTGTAGCTCCTCTGGCTCGGCTTGACGTGCTCGAAATGGAGGTCCTCCCGGTGGAGCCGGGGCGGCTCGCCGGCGCCCCTGAGCTCCCAGGCGGCGACGTAGCTGAAACGCTCGTCGTCGCGCAGCGCCTCCCCCTCCGGCGTCTGGTGCTCCTCCCGCAAGTGGCCGCCGGCCGACTCCTCCCGGTGAAGCGCGTCGTGGGACATGAGCTCGGCGAGCTCCAGGAAGTCGGCCACCCGGCCGGCCTTCTCCAGGCTCTCGTTGAGCTCCTCGGTCTCGCCCAGGACCCGGACGTTCGACCAGAACTCCTCCCGCAGGCCGGGGATCCGGGCGAGGGCGCCCTCCAGGCCCGCCCGATTCCGCGACATGCCGCAGGCGTCCCACATCAGGCGGCCGAGCTCACGGTGGATCGAGTCGACGGTGCGCTCGCCACGGATCGCCAGCAGGCGGGCCACCCGCTCGGCGACCTCCGCCTCGACCCGGGCGAACTCGGGGTGGTCGGTGCCCACCTTCTCGCCCATCCGGGGGGCCAGGTAGTCGCCGATCGTGTAGGGCAGGATGAAGTAGCCGTCAGCCAGCCCCTGCATCAGAGCCGAGGCGCCCAGCCGGTTCGCCCCGTGGTCGGAGAAGTTGGCCTCGCCGGTGACGAACAGCCCCGGGATCGTCGACATCAGCTGGTAGTCGACCCAGAGCCCGCCCATCGTGTAGTGGGGCGCCGGGTAGATCCGCATCGGCGTCCGGTAAGGGTCGTCGCCGGTGATCTTCTGGTACATCTCGAACAGGTTGCCGTACCGCTCCTCGATCGTCTGCTTACCGAGGCCGGCGATCGAGTCGGCGAAGTCGAGGAATACGCCGAGGCCGGTGGGGCCCACCCCGCGCCCCTCGTCCACGACCTTCTTGGCCGCTCGGGAAGCGATGTCCCGGGGCACGAGATTGCCGAAGGCCGGGTAACGGCGCTCCAGGTAGTAGTCGCGGTCCGCTTCGGGGATCTCGCTCGCCGCCCGCGGGTCGCCCGAGTCCTTCGGTACCCAGATGCGGCCGTCGTTCCGCAGCGACTCGCTCATCAGGGTGAGTTTCGACTGGTGCTCACCGGCCGGCGGGATCGCGGTCGGGTGAATCTGGGTGAAGCACGGGTTGGCGAACCAGGCGCCGCGGCGGTGGGCGCGCCAGATGGCGGTCGCGTTGCACCCCATGGCGTTGGTCGAGAGGTAGTAGACGCGGGAGTAGCCGCCGGTCGCGAGCACGACGGCGTCGCCCGCCCAGCGGCGGACCGCGCCGGTGACGAGATCGCGGGTCACGATCCCTCGCGCCGAGCCGTCGATCACCACCAGGTCGAGCATCTCGTGGCGCGGGAACATCTCGACCTGGCCGCGCCGGACCTGGCGCGCCAGAGCCTGGTAGGCGCCCAGCAGGAGCTGCTGGCCGGTCTGGCCGCGGGCGTAGAAGGTCCGGGAGACCTGGGCGCCGCCGAAGGAACGGTTGTCGAGCAGCCCGGCATACTCCCGGGCGAAGGGCACTCCCTGGGCGACCGCCTGGTCGATGATCGCGAGCGAGAGCTGCGCCAAGCGGTAGACGTTCGCCTCCCGGGAACGGAAGTCGCCGCCCTTGACCGTGTCGTAGAACAGGCGCCAGACCGAGTCGCCGTCGTTGCGGTAGTTCTTCGCCGCGTTGATCCCGCCCTGGGCGGCGATCGAGTGCGCCCGGCGGGCCGAGTCCTGGAAGCAGAAGCACTTCACGTGGTAGCCGAGCTCGGCCATGGAGGCCGCGGCCGAGGCGCCGGCGAGGCCCGAGCCGACGACCAGGAC
>DATKCC010000420.1:0-2634 GCA_035513375.1 Thermoanaerobaculia bacterium
ATCTCGTTCGACCTCGGCTACTCCTACTGGGACCACGACGACCGCACGACCACCGGCCAGGAGCTGGGCCGACCCACGATCCAGTCCACCTACCGCGCCCAGGACCAGATCTGGTCGGTCTCCGCCCGCTGGCGGTACTGAGGGGAACCGGTAGACTTCCTCTGATTGTCCGATTATCATTGGGCCCATGAGAGAACGGATCTCGGCCACTCAGGCAGCGCGGAGCTTCTCCGCCCTCCTAAATCGGGTCCGCTACAAGGGCGACTCCTTCGTCATCGTCCGCAACGGTGAAGAGGTGGGACGCCTGGAACCGGCCTCGTCGCCTCGGCCCAAGACCTTGGACGAGCTCCTCGACCTCCTGGCGGAACTCGGGCCGCCTGACGTGGACTTCGCGCGGGATCTCGAGGAGATCAGAGCCAGCCAACCCTCTCTTCCTGAGAGCCCATGGCGGTCCTGATCGACACCAGCGTCGCCGTCGCCGCCGAGCGTGAACACGGGAGGGTGGGAGCCGTCAGGGCAAGACTCGGAGACCAGACCGTGGCCATGTCGGCCATGACGGCCTCCGAGCTCCTCCACGGCGTCCATCGCGCCGATACCGCTCTGCGGCGCGAGCGGCGGCTGCGGTTCGTGGAGGCGATTCTCGACTCCGTCTCCGTCCTACCTTTCGACCTCGAAACGGCCCGAGTCCACTCTCGCATCTGGGCAGACCTCTCCGCCCGCGGACAGGTCATCGGCGCCCACGACCTCATCATCGCTGCCACCGCCCTCGCCCACGTCCTCCCCATCGCCACCCTCAACCCGGAGCACTTCGAGAGGGTCGAGGGGTTAGAGGTCAGGAGCTGTTAGGGAGGGAGCCCCCGGCCCGCCCCCCCACCACCTCACCCGTCCTACACCGCGACCGGCTCTTCGGCGGGGACGAACATCCCCGGCTTGTAGGCGGTGATCCTGCCGGTGAACGCCGAGGCGGCGACCGTCAGAGGGGAGGCGAGGTAGAGCTTCCCCGGGCCGGAGCGGCCCTTGTAGTTGCGGTTGATCGCCGAGACCGTCACCTGGTCCGCCCTGTCCGAGACCCCCGGGCCGCAGCCGATGCAGGCCCCGCATCCCGGTTGGATCAGCTCCACGCCCGCCTGCTCGAAGGCCGCCATCAGGCCCTTCTCCCGGCAGTAGCGCTCCACCGCCGCCGAGCCGAACTGGATCAAGAACCGCACCCGCGGGTGAATCGTGAGGCCCGCCGCCACCGCCTCCTGGACTACCCGGTGGTAAAAGACGAGGTCGTCGATCTTCCCCGCCGTGCAGCTCCCGCCGTAGGCGATGTCGATCTCCACCTCGCCCACCTCGTCGACGAAGGCGCCGTTGGTCGGGTCCGACGGCACCCCCCGGTCCGGGTCCCCCGGGTGGGCGACCATCGGGCGGATCGCCGATAGGTCGATCACGTGGACCCCGCCCGCGTACTCAGCACCCGGGTCGGGAGCCACCGCCCGCTCGCGCAGCCGCTCCACGTCCACCCCGGGCCGCCACTCCGCGAGCCAGCGGAAGGTCTCCTCGTCGGCTTCGACGATCGCCGTCCGCGCCGAGCATTCGGTCGCCATGTTGGTCAGGGTCGCGCGCTCGTCCATCGACAGCGAGCGCAGGCCCGGCCCGGCGAGCTCCATCACCCGGTTGAGCGTCTTCTGGGCCTTGGCGTAATGGAGCAGGATGAAGAGCATCACGTCCTTCGCCGTCACCCCTTCGCTCAGCTCCCCCACCAGCTCGAAGCGGATCGACTCCGGCACCTCGACCAGCGTGAATCCCGAGTGCAGCAGGTTCGCGTACTCGGTCGTGCCCACCCCCCAGGCGAGGGCGTTGTTCACCCCGCCCATGCAGGTGTGGCTGTCGGTCGCCTGGATGAAGTCCCCGGGCTCGACTAGGCGCTCGCGGGCGACCTCGTGGCAGATCCCGGGCGAAACCCGGTCCTGGGCCGAGAAATCCTGGACCCCGGTGTGGGCCTGGAGCTCGCGCTGGAGCTCCCGGAGGGTGTCGATTTTGCCGATGAAGCCGTGCATCTTCGGGACGTCGTCGGCGTAGACCAGGTGGTCCTCGAACACCGCGAACTTCGACGGGTCCTGGATCTCGTAGCCCGGCCCGTACTCCTGCTCGAGGAAATAGTGGACCTGGGCGGTCGTGAACTCGTGGCTGTAGCCGCCGTCGACCTGGACGACCACGGCGTCGCCTGGCTTGACGAACCGACTGTCCCGGTCCCCGACCCCCACGAGGTGGCGGGCCAGGAGCTTCTCGGCCATGGTCATCGGCCGCTCCCCGGTCTCAGGGGAAGGCAGCTCGATCCGACCGGCCTCGAGTGCCTTCGAGAACGGGAACAGCCCCCCTTCGCGGATGATCAACCGGGTGATTGGGTCATAGCCGGCCGCGAACTCCTCGAGCGGCACCCCTTCCCCTGCCTGGAGGCGGCGCAGCATGCCGTGGTCCCCCATCAGCACGCCCTGGTTGACGTTGTTGCGGGCGTGGATCGGAGCGAAGGAAGCGGCGATCGCGATCCGGATGCCGCTCCACTTCTCGGCCTGGACGGCGGTCTCGCGCGAGCTCCCCACGCCCTTCCGGTAGCCCGAGACGAGGACCTCGAAGCCGCCGTCGCGGAGC
>DATKCC010000421.1:0-3821 GCA_035513375.1 Thermoanaerobaculia bacterium
TCGGCTCCCGGGCAGGCCGCCTGGACCCTCCGCTGGATCGCGCCGCCGGAGCCCGCCGGCCCGGTCCTCTTCCACGCCACGGCCAACGCCGCGAACGACGACGACTCAGAGCTCGGGGACGCGATCCACCGGGCGGCGGCCCGGAGCGAGCCACGGCAAACCTGCACCCCCCGTCCGCTCACTCCCTAGGACCGGCCCGCCCCTCGCATGCCGCGCACGCCGACCCGAACCGCCGCCGACGATCCCTCCCGCCGTATCCAACGGGTGGTCGCCGCCATCCCGGAGGGGCGAGTCGCGACCTACGGCCAGGTAGCCCTCCTCGCCGGCCTGCCACGCCGCGCCCGGCTGGTCGGCCGTACGCTCGCCGCCCTCGACGACGGGAGCGACCTGCCCTGGCACCGGGTGATCAACGCCCAGGGGCGGATCAGCTCCCGGGGCGGCGGCCCCTACCAGCACTTCCAGCGCCGGCTGCTCGAGGAGGAGGGGGTGGAGCTCGACGAGCGCGGCCGGATCGACCTGGACCGCTTCGGCTGGGACCCCGATGGGGACTGAGCTTCGCTCGGGGTTGGTCGAAGGGGGGTGAAATCGATCCGGGGCGTCCGTCATACAAAGGATAAGGTATCCTGAGTCTAAATTCGGAGGTTCCATGGATAGGAACATTGAAATCGTTAATAACGCGGTGCGCGAACGCGCCCCGAGCTGGCCGCCGAGCGGCGGCCTCGGAGCCCTCGTGCCGCGGAATTCGAGACCGACGGACGGATACCGCACCTTCACCTGCCTCGAGCCCGGCGGCCAGGCCGTCGCCGACAGATGAGCCTCTTCGGGCGACTGGAGGATCTGCCTCTCCCGCAGGTTCTCCAGATCCTGTCGGTCAACCGGATGTCGGGGAAGCTGACGGTCACCCGCCAGGACTCGCGCGGAACGGTGGTGCTGAGTGAGGGCAAGGTGATCTTCGCCACCACCAACACCGCGCGCGAGACGATCGGCAGCCTGCTGCTGATGAAGCGGTTGGTGTCGGTCTCGCGACTCACCGAGGCGCTCGAGATCCAGGGTTCGAGCCCGGAGGAGCGGCGGCTCGGCGGCATCCTCGTCGAGATGGGAGCGATCGATCCGGCCATTCTCCACCAGGTGATCCATGAGCAGTTCGCCCGCGTGCTCGGCGAGCTCTTCGGCTGGCGCAGCGGCTATCTGCGGTTCGAGCACCTGGCCGTCGAGGAGCGCGGCGAGATCGGGATCGCGGCCGAGGACTTCCTGTTCGAGGAGGGGATCGCCACCGACCGGCTCGTCCTCTCGGTGCTGGGCGACCGGGGGGGCGGCCCGGCGGACGTCGCCGCCGGCGTCGCTCTCGATCGGCTCCTGGCGGCGCCGGACGGGCGGCCGGTTCGCCGCACCTCGCTCAAACAGATCATGTCCGAGCTGCGAGCCCCGGCCTTTCCCGGCGAGGTCGGGCTCAACATCCTGCGCTTCGCCGACGGCTTCTTCCGGCGCGGCGCGCTGTTTCTCGCCGCCGGCCGGCTGATCACCGGCATCGGCCAGTTCGGATTCGACCAGCTCGGCGATCGCGGCGTCCGCGACGTGCGGGTGCCGGCCGACCAGCCGTCGGTCTTCCTCGAGGTCATCGAGACGCACGAGACCTATTGTGGTCCCCTCGAGCAGAGCTTCTGGAACCTCTATCTCGCGGGCAAGCTGGGAGGCCGCCTGCCGCGCCAGGCGGCGGTGCTGCCGCTGACCGTCGACGGCCTCGTGGAGCTTCTCGTCTACGGCGACAACGAGCCGGTCGGCGAGCCGCTGGGCGATCTCGAGCCCCTCGAGTTGCTGCTGATCGAGGCCGGGCTGGCGCTCGAGAAGGCGTCGCTCGAGAGCCGGCTGGAGGCGCTCGAGAGGCGCCTGGAGGACGCCTGACCACGTGCGAACGACGCTCATGAGCTTCGACGAGCCGGAGCTCCCGTCCAGCGTCCGGGATGCCCTGGAGCGCGTACACTTCCTGGACCAGGCGCTCGACACCGTGCAGGTCGGCGTCACCATCACCGACGCCGACCGCCGCATCATCTACGTCAACCGCGCGGAGGCGTGCATGCACGGCTACTCGGTGTCCGATCTCCTGGGAGAGGAGGCCGCGCTGTTCGCGCCCCCGGAGTTCGCGCGGCCCCTCGACCGGGGTGACCTCGACGGCGTGAAGACGTGGAAGCGCGAGACGGTCAACGTCCGCAAAGACGGCTCGACCTTTCCGGTCGAGCTGCTCTCGGACGTCGTCACCGACTCGCGGGGACGACCGGTCGGGCTGGTCACCATTTGCCAGGACATCACCGAGCGCTGGGCCCGTGACCCGTTGACGGGGCTCGGCAACCGAGCTCTCCTCCAGGACCGGCTGGGCCATGCCCTCGCACGGAGCCGGCGCCACCCGGGACGGAAGGTCGCGGTCCTGTTCATCGACCTCGACCGCTTCAAGGTGGTCAACGACAGCCTCGGCCATCTGACCGGCGACCGGCTGCTGGCCGCCGTGGCCCGGCGCCTGGGCGAGGCCACGCGCGAAGACGAGACTCTGGCGCGAATCGGTGGCGATGAGTTCGTGGTGGTGCTCGAGGAGGTGCCGGACCCCGAGAGCGCGATCGCCGTGGCCGAGCGCCTGCACCAGGCCCTGCGCCAGCCCTTCCGCCTGGACGACCAGGAGATCTTCGTCTCGGCGAGCGTCGGGGTCGCCATGGGGCCGGGCGGCGAGCGCTCGGCCGAGGACCTCCTGCGCGAGGCCGACACCGCGATGTACCGCGCCAAGACCCGCGGCCGGGCCCAGACGCGGGTCTTCGATTCCAGCATGGGCGACCTGGTCCGGGAGCAGCTCGAGATGGCGAATCAGCTCCGCTCGGCGCTCGAGCACCGCGAGCTCCTCCTCCACTACCAGCCCATCCTGAGCGCCGGCTCGCGCCGGGTCGTAGCGGTCGAGGCTCTCATCAGGTGGCTCCATCCGGAGCGGGGGCTCCTCGGCCCCGAGAGCTTTCTCGAGCACGCGGAGGAGCTCGGGCTGATCGTCCCCGTGGGGCGATGGGTGCTCCGCGAAGCGTGCCTGGAAGTGGCCGGCTGGCGGCGGAAGCTAGGGCCGGGGCGGGCCTTCACGATCAACGTCAACGTCTCGCCGCGGGAGCTCTCGCACCCGGGTTTCGTCGACGGGGTCCTCGCCATCCTGGGCGACACGGGCCTCCCCGCGGAGGTCTTGTGCCTGGAGATCACCGAGGACATCCTGATCGACGACCTGCTGGTCATCGGCGGCCTACTCGGCCGCCTTCGGGAGCGCGGCGTGCGGGTCGCGATCGACGACTTCGGGACCGGGTACTCGTCGATCCGTTACCTGTCCCAGCTCTCGGTGGACACGCTCAAGATCGACCGCTCGTTCGTAGCGGAGATCGCCGGCCCGGTGCCGCGCCGCGACCTGGTGGGAAGCATCGTCCGCTTCGCCGGCAGCCTCGGCGTGCCCCTGGTGGCCGAGGGGGTCGAGACCGAGGAGCAGGCGCGCGAGCTCGTGGACCTTGGCTGCGCGTTCCTCCAGGGCAATGCGCTGGGCCCGCCTCGGAGCGCGGAGGCCACGCTCGAGCTCCTCGCCCGGTCGCTCGACACGGCCTGAGTCAGCGGTGCCCTCAGCGATAGCCGGCCGCCTGGAGCTCGAACAGCTCCGCGTAGCGGCCACCCGCGGCGAGAAGCTCCTCGTGGGTGCCGGAGGCCTCGATCCGGCCCTGATCGAGCACCAGGATGCGGTCGGCCATGCGGACGCTGCTGAAGCGGTGCGAGATCAGCACCGCGGTCTTGCCGGCCGATAGCTCCTTGAAGCG
>DATKCC010000422.1:0-3870 GCA_035513375.1 Thermoanaerobaculia bacterium
AGCAGACGGGTCGAGTCCTTCATCAGCTCCATCATCCGGGCGCCCAGGGCTTCGCCCCGGCCCGAGAGGGTGCGGGCGTTCGCCAGGACGTCCCGCGCCCGTTCGTCCTGCCCGGAGGCGAGGAGCGCCATCCCCAGGTGGGTGAGGGTCGCTGCCGATGACCCGAGCTCGCTCGAGCGCGACAGGAAGTCGATCGCCTGGTCGAGCTCCTGGCGCCGGAAATGGATCCACCCGATGGCCGCCAGGGGGAATTGCACGAGCTCCTCCGGAGCGTGCTCGAGCGAGCGGTGGGCGTAGTCGAGGGCCCGCTCGAGGTGCTCCTCCGGTTCCCCGCCTTCGGCCGTGTCCTCGGCCATCTCCGCGTGATTGCAGGCCAGCTCGTAGAAGGCGATGGTCTTCGAGAAAGCCGAGGCCCCATCGTCGAGCAGGGCGAGGCCCAGCCGGTTGCCGTCGGCGAACCGCCGCTCGCTCCGCAGCGCCTCCATCAGAGCGGCGGTGGCGGTCGCCTTGAGCATCTCTCCGGGGTCCAGGGCGAGGACCCTGCGGGCGATCCCCTCGATCTCCTGCGTCCGGTCGAGCTCCAGGCAGACGAGCGCGTAGGACATGAGGATCGTCGGGTTTTCCGCGGCGAGGGACAGGGCCCGGCGATAGCAGCGCAGCGCCCCACGGAGGTCCCGGCCGCGGAGCTTGTCCTCCCCCCGCGCGAGCCACTCGCCGGCCTCCCCGGGCACCTCGGGCAGCGGCGCTCCCTTGCCCGTCAGGTAGCGGACCACGTCCTGGTAACGCATCCTCCGCGGGTTCAGCCTCTGCGCCAGGCGGAAGGTCTCGAGGGCCTTGCGGTGCCACCGGCGCTGGAGATAGGCGAGGCCCAGCAGGTGGAGGGCTTCCTCGAACCCCGGGTCGCGGCGTACCGCTTCCCGGAGGCGCGCGATCGCCGCCGTCGGCCGGCCGGTCTCGTAGAGGGCGCCTCCCAGAAGGTAGAGCGCCTGGGGAACCGGGTCGATCGCGACCGCCCGCTCCAGGTGCTCGACCGCGCGCGCCGGCTCGCCGCGGTCGGCTTGGATGCCGCCCAGGGCGAAATGGGGCAGGAAGGCCTCCGGGTAGCGCGCGACCGCGCGCTCGAGGAAGCGCTGGGCGCGCGCCGATTCGCCCCGCTCGTGGTGAATGACGCCGCTGTAGACCATCCCCTCGTAGTGGTCGGGATCGGTCTCGAGCACCCGGCTGAAGAAGGGCAGAGCGCGGTCGGGCGCACTCTCGTTGAAGTAGGTCTCGCCCAGGAACCAGGTGAGCTGTTGGTTGTCCCGGTCGAGGCGGTGGGCGGACTCGAGCGCCTCCAGGGCGCGGGGGGTGTCGAGGCCGTAAAAAGCGTACTCGGCGTCCTCCAGGTATTGGAGGAAGGCGTCTCGGCGGTCGCCCTGATGGAGAGCGGCGATGCGGTCACGCACCGCCACGAAGCGGTCGCGGCGCTCGAGGGCCAGGAGCTCCTCCTCCATGCGCTCCTGCCACTGGTCAGCCCATTCCTCCCGGGCCAGGAGGCGCTTTTGCTCGAGCAGCTCCTGGAGGCTCGCGAGGCCGGTCTGGTTGATCAGGATGCTGCGTTCCTGCCGCCTCAGGGCGTCGAGGACCTGGCGCATCATCTCGGCGGTGCTCTTGACCGCCTCCTCGAGGATCGAGATCCGCTCGAGCAGGTGCTCGTCGAAGGAGAACTGCTCCGCGAGGCCCTCCCCTTCCGCTGCCTCCTCCTCGTCCACGGCCCCGGGCCCGCCGGAGAGCACCAGCAGCTTCTGGTGGCAGCGGGCGCAGTACTCCTGCTCGTCCGGGTTGGGGCACCCGCACGACTGGCAGAAGACGGTCCCTCCGATCAGCTCGATGGGGCGGCTCCTTCTCGTCGGCAGCCTGATGAGTCCTCTGGCATCCTGAGCGCAAGCAAGGATCCGGGCGGGGGATCCGGAGGGTGCGGCTCGCCCCACCGATCGGAGACGACCCCGGCCCGCTTCCGGTGCGGCAAGCCGCACCCTACATCGGATTCGCCTCCTGGCATCTGGCGGCGGTGGCTCATCCGTATTCGTAGAATCCGCGGCCGGCCTTCCGCCCCAGGCGGCCGGCGTCGACCATCTTCACCAGCAGGGGGCAGGGGCGGTACTTCGGGTCCTTGAACCCGTCGTACAGCACCCCCAGGATATCGAGGCAGACGTCGAGGCCGATCAGGTCGGCCAGGGCGAGCGGGCCCATGGGGTGGTTCATTCCGAGCTTCATCACGTCGTCGATCGCCGCCGCGGTCCCCACGCCTTCGTGGAGGCAGAAGACCGCCTCGTTGATCATCGGCAGCAGCACCCGGTTCGAGACGAAGCCGGGTGAGTCCTGGACCTCGACCGGGGTCTTGCCCATCGCCCGGGCCGCCGCCGCCACCCGGTCGTAGGTCTCCTGGCTGGTGGCCAGGCCGCGGATCAGCTCGACCAGCTTCATCACCGGCACCGGGTTCATGAAGTGCATACCGATCGCACGGTCGGGGCGGCGGGTCGCGGCGGCCAGGCGAGTGATCGAGATCGAGCTCGTGTTCGAGGCGAGGATCGCCCCCTCCGGAAGGATGTGGTCGAGCTCGCGAAGGACCCCCTCCTTGACCTCGAGGCGCTCGACCACGGCCTCGATGGCGAGGTCGGCTTCCGCCAGGGCCGCGAGGTCGCCGGCCGAGGCGAGGCGCCCGACTGCCGCCTGCCGCTCCTCCTCGGTGAGCCTCCCCTTCTCGACCGCCCGGGCGAGGCCCTTTTCGATCCGCTCGACGCCCCGCGCCAGTGCCTCGGGCGCCACGTCCACCAGCACCACCCGCAAGCCGCTGGCGACCGCAACCTGAGCGATCCCGTGCCCCATGGTGCCGGCCCCCACCACTCCGATCGTCCGGATCTCGGTCATCTCGATGGGCTCTCCCCTTCCCTGGCGGTCCTATCCTAGCGAAGCTCCGCCTCAAACCGCCGAGCCACCTTCGCCGGCAGCGACTTCGCGCACCGCTGCTCCCCCGCCCACGGCGTCGGGCTGCGGCCTCGCCGGCCAGCGGGCAGCTCAAACCGGCCCGTCGCGCCAGAGACCCTCCGGTCGCGTAGAACACCAACCCGTCGCACGGGCCGCCTTCACGGTCGCCAGCCGTAGTTCGCCGGGTGGCCGGTCTGGAAGACGACTACGCGGTCGCCTTCGGCGAATGCGCCCTCGGCGGCCAGCTTCTCGAGGGCGACGAGGCATGCCGCTCCCTCAGGGCCGACCAGGAGCCCCTCCTCCCGCGCCGCCCGACGTGCCGCTTCCGCGAGCCGGCCCTCCTCCACCGCCACCGCGCGGCCGCCCGACTCCCGGAGCGCCGAGAGGATCAGGAAGTCGCCGATCGCCTTCGGCACCCGGAGGCCGTAGACCTCGGTGTCCGGGTCCGCCCAGGGTGCCGCCGCCTCCTCGCCGCGCTCGAAGGCCCGGACGATCGGGGCGCAGCCGGTCATCTGGACCGCCACGAGGCGTGGGCGGTCGCTGCCGATCAGGCCCAGGCGCTCCAGCTCGTCGAACGCCTTCCACATGCCGACGATCCCGGTGCCGCCGCCGGTCGGGTAGAGGATCCAATCCGGGAGGCGGCCATCGAGGCCATGCTCCCCCGCCCAGATCCTTCGCGTTCGCTCAGGATGACAAAGGGGGGAGTCCTCGGGATCACCTGAGACTTTGGCGTGCCCTGGGAAGCACCCGAACTGCTCCGCCAGCTCCAGGCCCATGGTCTTCTTCCCCTCGACCCGGTAGGGCTCCTTGAGCGTCGAGAGGTTCCAGTAGCCCCGCGGCAGCTCCGCCAGCCGCCCCGCCGCTTCGACCAGCGTCCGCCCGCCGGTCAGCACTTCCGCGCCG
>DATKCC010000423.1:0-2758 GCA_035513375.1 Thermoanaerobaculia bacterium
TGCTCCGCTGGGAGACCGACCTGACGCTGCGCCGGGAGCGCCACGACCTGGTGGTCTCGGTCTACGACGCCCTCTCCGGCCAGGTGCGCACCCGGACCGCCGCGGTCAAGCCCTGAGCGGGTCGCCCGAAGCCCCTCACCCCCGGGACACCACGTCCCCGTGCCACTCCAGGAGCTCCCGGCCCGGGCGCTCCCGGGGCTCCGCCGGCAGCCAGAGCTGCTGGCCGTCGAAAGGGAAGTAGGGCTCGCCCCCCCTCGGAAGTAGACAGAACTCTCCGGCCTTCGCCTCTCCAGGGTGCAGGTTCTCGAGCTCGCGCTCCACGAACGGGGCGAGCCCCTCGCGGAGCAGCTCCATCGCCTTGCCGACGCGCTCCTGGTTGGTGATGGCCATCGGCAGGTCCTGCTAACCGCCCTCGGCGAAGTCGGCCAGGCTCACGGCAACGCCCGGGCAGCGCTCTGCGAGGCGCCGGTCGGCGGTGACGAGCCGGAGGTCGAGCCGCTCCGCGGCGAACACGAACTCGGCGTCGTAGGCGGAGATCGACGCCCCGTGCGCCAGGCGGAGGGCCTGCTCGGCGCTCGGCTCGAGGTCCAGATCTTCGACCAGCTCCGCTGCCGCCGTGTAGGCCTCTATGGCCGTTTCGAGTGCCATCCCTTCGGCTCGCATGGAGACTGCCAGGACATTTCGCATCTCCAAGCGCCAGAAGGCCGGCGCGAGCCAGGTCGGATCCCGCCGCTTGGCCGCCAGCGCGGCATCCGTCTGAGCGCCGGGCCGAACGGCATAGACGAGGACGTTGGTGTCGACGACGATCACAGCCGCCCTTCGGCTTTCGCCCGGTCGATGAAGTCGTCGTCGATCGGCGGGAGATCCGCCATGGTGCGGTGGAGGCGCCGGAGCGAGGTGATCGTCGCCTCCACGTCGCGCTGCCGGCGCGCGAGGCTCCCCTCGAGCCGCGCCAGCGTTTCCTGGTTGAGGCTGCGGCGGTTCTGCTGGGCCTCCTCCTTGAGCCGCCGGACCAGCTCCTCGGGAACGTTCTTGAGTGTCAGCGTCGCCATACCCTGGGTCCTCCCCATCGAGGACTCCATTATGCATCCGTTTCGGTATCCCCGAATAGCTCCTCCTGGGACGGCAGCGGAGGCTGCCCGCGGCCGCTCGCGAGCCGCTGGATCTCGGGCCAGCTCTGGACGCGCCAACGCCTTTCGTACAGGGAACTCCTTGCCCTCGGCGTCGAAAACCTTGGAGAAGCGCGTGTAGACTGCCATGCCCGGGCCGATGGCCGCTTGCGCCAGATCCACCGGTGCGATGTTGGCGCGCTGAAGGTGGGCAAGCGCCAGTGCCATCTCAGTCTTGAGAGCGGTGACGAGCTCCCGGCGCGTGGCGGTGGGTGAGCTGAGACGCGCCGGCTGCGAGCTTCACCGCCACGGCAAGAAGCACGATCTCTTCATCGACCCCGCCAACGGGAGGAAGGCTCCTGTTCCTCGGCACACCGAGGTCAAGGACACGCTGGCGGAGCTCATCCGCAAGCAGCTCGGTCTACGGTGAGCTGCCGACTCGCCCGCCTCACCCCCGGAACACCACATCCCCGTGCCACTCCAGAAGCTCCCGCCCCGGCCGCTCCCGGGGCTCGGGCGGCAGCCAGAGCTCGCTTCCGTCGAAGGGGAAGTAGGGCTCTCCGTTGTCGAACTCGTCTTTGAGCCGGCGGCTCACCCGGAATCGGCCCTCCGGGGTCACCGTCACGTAGCCCGCGTCGAAGAGCCGGTGGACGTCCGAGCGCAGCAGCAGGCCGTTGTCCAGCCGGTGCTGGCCGCCCTCGGCCACGCCCCGGATGTGGGCCGCGTCGAGCGCCGGAAGCGCCTTCTCCCCGGTCACGGCGCAGCGGCGGCCGTAGGTGTCGGTCACCAGCACCCGGAACGAGCCCTGGCCCAGGCGCGGGCGCACCAGGTAGGGCTCGCCGAACATCGCCGGCTCGGCCACCTCGCGGCCGAGCTCCGCGCGGGCCCCGATCGACGCCGCCTCGAGCCGGAGGCGCACCGCCTCCCAGAGCCGCGCCCCCTCGCCCGACCGGCTGTCGTAGCCCTTCCCCTGGACGATGTTCCGGGACCAGTCCCGCGGCAGCTCGATCCATTCGGGCTCGTCGAAGAAGAACGGCTGCGCGAGGAGGATGCAGCCGATCCGGTAGTCCTCGTGAGGCGCCGGCGGGATGCGCCGGTAGCGCTCGATCCGGCGGCGCATCTCGTCGAAGGTCGCCGCTCCGTTGCGCTCGCCGAAGGCCTCCCAGACGAGACTCACCGGCAGGGCCTGGGAGAAGTGGGAGAAGAAGCCGCCGCCGACGACGTAGTCCTCCGGCGAGTGGAGCTTGAACAGGAGCGGCTCGCCGGGCGAGAGCGCCCGGAACCCCGCCCCTGCCCCCGGCCGCCAGAAGTTCACCTCCTCTAGCGGCCCCCGGCTCCGCAGGAACCGGAACCACTCGTTGTCGGTGACGGCGAGGAAGAGGTTCACGGAGTTGCCGCCATTATCACCCGCTGGTCTCTCGAGGACTTGTAGGGGCGGAGCTCGTCTCCGCCCGGGGTGGGGGAGGTCGCCTCACCCCGCCGCCCCCGCCGCCCGGAACCGATCATACCGAACCGCCAGCAGCTCCGGATCCGGCCGGAGCTCCGGGCTTCGCGGCCTCTGGATGAGCTGGCCGTGGAGCCCCTGGAGGCCGTGGAGGAGCATCGGCCCGTCCTCCTCGGTCAAGATGTCCTCGCGCACCACGATCCGG
>DATKCC010000424.1:0-2966 GCA_035513375.1 Thermoanaerobaculia bacterium
CCGGCCGTCCTGGGGCACCCGCTTCTCGGCGATGTCGAGGTCGCTCATCACCTTGATGCGGCTGACGATCGTCTGGTGGTGGCGCTTGTCGATCGGCTCCATCGCCTGGTAGAGGACGCCGTCGATCCGGTACTTGATCAGGACCTCGGTCTCCCGGGTCTCGACGTGGATGTCGCTCGCCCTGCGCTGGATGGCGTTGAACACCGTCGAGTCGACCAGGCGGATGATCGGCGAGGAGTCGTGGGTGATCCGGTCGATCGACAGGACTTCCTCGCCCTCCTCATCCTCCTGGACCAGCTGGAGGCGGAAGTCCTCTGTCGCCTCATCGAGCACCCGCTGGGCGCTCTCGGACTTCTGGAGAATCTCCTCGACCGCCGAGCGCACCCCGACCCTGACCTCGACCGGCTGGCCGAGAGCGAGCTCGAGCTCGTCGAGCCGGGTGACGTCGGACGGGTCGGCCATGACCACCGCCAGCCGGCCGTCGAGCTGGTGCTCGGGCACGAACCCGTAGCGCATCATCAGGTCGAACGGGATCGACCGGAACAGATCGTTGTCGATCCGGAACCGGTCCATGTCCACGAAGTCGAGGCCGTAGCGGTCGGCCAGCTCCTGGGCCTCGCGGCGCTCCCGGCCGCGGCGCTCCTCGGCGGCCTCGACCGGCTCCAGGGTCGGGTTTTCGGATGCAATCATCTGTCGGCTCTTGTTCGGCGTTCCAGAGGTTCTAACGGACCTCGCAGTGTATCCGTCTAGCGGGACTGGTCCTCACGACTGGGTCTGGGACAGCGCGGAGAACAGCGGTAGGTACAACGAAATCAAGATGATGCCGACGACTATTCCCATGAACACCAGCATCGCCGGCTCGATCAGGGTCAGGAGCCGCTGCATCCGGGTCTCGATCTCCTCGTCGAGGAAGTCGGAGACGTTGGCGAGCATCTCGTCGAGGGCGCCAGTAGCCTCGCCAACCTGCACCATGTTGACGGCGAGGTCGGTGAACACGCCGCTGTCCTCGAGCGCCCGGTGGAACGGCTCGCCCTCGCGCACCTTCTGGATCGTGGGCTCCACGCTCTGGCGGATGCTCGCGTTGCCGACGGCCGAGACCCCGATCTCGAGCGCCGGTACGAGCGGCATGCCGCCGGCCAGGAGCGTCGAGAGCGAGCGGCAGAACTCCGAGAGCGCGAAGCGGTGGAGCACTGACCCGAGGAACGGCACGCGCAGGCGCAGCCGGTCGAGAGCGAGGCGCGCCTGCGGCGTCTCCTTCCAGCGCCAGTAGAAGAGCCCGGCGGCTACGAGGCCGATTGCGATCCACAGGCCGTGCTGCTGGAAACCGGAGCCGATACCGACCATCACCTTGGTCAGCAGCGGCAGCTCGACGTCCGAGTCGGCGAAGAACTGCTCGAACTTCGGCACCACGAAGATCAGCATGACCAGGATCATCAGGATCGACACCGTCACCAACACCGCTGGATAGACCAGGGCCGAGACCACCCTCTTGCGCGCCTCGAGCACCAGCTTCTGGTACCGGATGAAGCGGCGGAGCACCTGCTCGAGCTCGCCCGAGCGCTCGCCGGCTTTGAGAATCGATGGGTACAGGCGCGGGAAGAGCTGGCCGTGGGCGGCGAAGGCGTTGGAGAGGTCCTCGCCGGTGCGGACCCGGTCGCGGACCTCGTAGAGGACGCTCCGGAAGGTGCCTTCGGCCATGCGCCCGACCATCAGGTCGAGCGCCTGGAGAAGCGGCAGCCCGGCGCGCAGCAGGGCGGCGAGCTCCTGGTTGAACGCCAGGAACCGTTGCGGGTCGATCCGACGGCGCCGCAGGGACCGCCCGGACAGCGGCATCCCCTTGCCGAGGCCGCGCCGCCGGAGCTCGAAGACGTGGAGCCCGCGCTTCTCGAGCTCCCGCCGGAGGCTCTGTACGTCCTGGGCGGAGTGGGTCTCCTCGACCACGCGCCCCTCGGGGGTGCCCACGCGGGCGACGAACTGCATCAGAGCCCTCCTCCGGGAGGCCGCCGCGCGCCCTCCTCCGGCACCACCGGCGACACCCGGGAGGTCGACGGGCGCGGCAGGCGCTCGCAGGTGAGCACCACCATCAGGGCATGATCCGAGGACTCGCTGTTGGCCAGGCCCAGGACCTTGGGCTTGTCGAGCCAGAGGTTGAGCGTCGCCTCGAGCAGCGGTGCGCCGGATCCCGGGGGCGAGACCGTCGTGACGCGCCAGATCTTGAAGTCGTGGAGCTTGATCCGCTCGTCCTGGTAGAGCGTGCCCATGCGAAAGGAGAGGCCGTAGAGCTCGCCGACCTCGTGCGCCAGGTCCTCCCCTTCACGGGTGTCGAGGCCCGCTTCGGCTAGCACCTGGTAGTGGTCCCAGCGCAGGAGGCCCTGGAGGCGGTCCTCGAGCCAGGGGGGCAGGCTCCGGGCGGGCGGGACCGCGACCGGCTCGCTGAAGGCGCGGACGATCAGGATCTGGACCCGGAGCCGCTCCGGCGGGCGATCGTAGGCGCGCAGGGCGGGCACGATGCGGCCGAGCGCGGCGAGCGAGTCGCGCACCACCAGGGTGTTGCCCTCGGGCTGGAGCTCCACCGTCCCCCGTTGACTCAAGAGCGGTCGGATCAGGACCATGGCCTCCGCCGCCGGCTTGTTGCGCAGGGAGTAAGCATAGATCTGGAGGTGGCCGGCCTCGGCGTTGGCGCCCGACTCGGCCTGGTCGGAGTGGGCTTTCGACTGGGAGGCGGCCGGCACTGCGAGCAGCACCAGCGCCAGGCAGAAGACCGACGGGGGGAGTGGGCGCTTGCGGCTCATGGGGAAGCCGGGCCGCTCGGGCCCGGGCGCGGGATGGCCCGGCACGCCCTCCTAGACATCCAGCCCCGGGTCCACCACCATCACCAGCTCGACGTCTTCGTCGTCGAAGTGGTAGACGCTGGCGGTCGGGTGCTCGATGTCGTCGATCGCGGGCAGGCTGGGGTCCTCGAGGAA
>DATKCC010000425.1:0-2455 GCA_035513375.1 Thermoanaerobaculia bacterium
CAGGCAGGGCGACATCCATCAGGACCACGTCCGGGGCGAGCTCCCGGGCCTGCCGGATCGCCTCCTGCCCGTCCCCCACCTCGCCCACGACCTCGAAGTCCGAATCCTGCTCGAGCATCGTCCGAATCCCCTCCCGGACCAAGTCGTGGTCGTCGACGATCAGGATGCGGATCACAGCGGGATCTCCACCAGCACGTGCGTCCCCATCCCGGGCTCGCTGTCGATCTCGACCCGCCCGTCGACCAGCGAGACGCGCTCCTGGATGCCGACCAGGCCCGCCCCGTCCCGCCGCTCGCCCGCCGGGAGGCCCACGCCGTCGTCCTCCACCGCCAGGACCAGTTTGCCCTCGCCCCGGTAGAGCTCGATCGACACGTGCCCCGCCCGGGAATGGCGGAGGATGTTGGTCACCAGCTCCTGGTAGATGCGGAAGGTGGTGATCTCCACCTCCTCGCGGACCTCCAGCCCTTCGTCGATCTCGAGAGACACGTCGATCCCCTCGGGCTCGAGGTAGCTCGCAGCGTACCACCGGACGGCGCTCGGCAGCCCCAGGTCGTCGAGGAGCGACGGCCGAAGGTCGCGGATGATCCGGTGGACCTCCTTCTGGGTCCGGGCGAGGAGCTCGCGGGCCTTGTCGAGGTCGAGCTCCGCCCCGGAATCCTCCCCTCGCCGCTCGAGCGAGAGCTGGATCACGGTCAGGAGCTGGGAGATCTCGTCGTGGAGCTCGCGGGCGATCCGCCGACGCTCCTCCTCCCCGGCGGCCAGGAGCCGTCCGACGAGGAGCCGGCGCTGGGAGGAGAGGATCTCGAGCTCGCGGTAGCGCTCGGCGAGCTCCCGGGTGCGGTCGGCCACCAGCCCCTCGAGGTTCTCGTTCAGCGACCGGAGCTCGCCGAGAGTTCCGGCCAGGCGCTCCCGCGCCTGATCGAGGCTCTCGCCGAGGATGCGGATCTCCCGGTCGCCTTCGACCTCGATCGGGGTGTCGAGGTCGCCCTGCCGGAGCTGCTCGGCCTGGCGCGAGAGCTTCTGGACCGGCTCGATCACCGAGCGCGCGAGGCCCCGGGAGAGGAGCACGCCCATCGCCACGAGCAGGAGCGCGGCGACGAGCAGCCCGATGTGGGAGGTCCTGAGGACCGAGAACGCTGCCCGCTCGTCCTGCTGGATCAGCACTCCCCAGGGGGCGATCCGCAGCGGCACCATGACGGTCAAGAAGCGCCCGCCCTGCCGGCCGGCGACGCAGATCGAGCAGCTCGTGGTCTCGGTGACCAGAGGCCGGCGCCCGAGGATCCGCGCGCCGACCTCGGCCGCCGGGGTCACCTCCCGGAAGAGCTGGGCGTGGTCCGGCGCGGCGATCACCGTGCCCGCCTCGTCGACCACCACGAGATGGACGTCCGGCTCCGCCGCCAGGTCCTGAAGGTAGACCGAGAGCGGCGACCCCCGCGGCTTCATCTGGGCGACCAGGAAGTAGGTCAGGCCCTCGCGATGAAAGGGCACGACCATGGCGAGCGCGGGCGCGTCCGAGCCGTCGCGGAGCAGGCCGGTGACCCCCATGCGGTCGCGGAAATCAGGGAAGTCGATCTCCGGCAGCCGGGCGAACGGGGGGTCCGAGACCAGCGGCCGGCCGGCGGCGTCGGTCAAGTGGACGGCGTCCCGGAACTGCCCTTGGAAGCGGAAGGCCCGCAGGTGCGGCACCGCCCGCTGGTCGAGGCCGGGAAGCTCGGACGCCATCCGGGCGCCGCTCTGGAGGGTCGAGAGGATTGAAGCGTTGAGGTACTGCGCAACGGTCCGGGCGAGGAGCAGACGGTCCTGCTCGACGTGCTGACGGAAGCGGTGGACCGACCAGAAGCCGATCAGCACCGACGCCACGAGATAGACGACCAGCCACTGGGCGAGGAGGGAGTAGAGGCGGCCCCGCAGGGTGTCGATGCGCATCGCGGCGGCGAGCAGAGCGAAGCCGGGAGCGCCACCCGGGCTCTCGACCCAGCATGAGCCAGCCGCTCCCCGAACGCAACCCCTCGCCGGGGAGGCGACGGCCACCCCGAGGGGCGGCTCCGCCCTCGGCCCCCCCGTTCTCGCCGGGAGCGGCCGAGAGCTTGTGGGAGGATCCGCCGGCATGAACCCGGCGGTGCCCCTCCTCCTCGTCCTGTCGGCAGCGGGGCTCGTCGCCTGCGCGGCCGGGGCGGCGGCGAGCGGGCGGCGAGGTCCGCGCCCACGATCGTTCGACACCAGGTAGGGTGCGGCCCTGCCGCACCGGACGGTCCGAGGCGACCTCCGATCAGCGCGGCAAGCCGCACCCTACGCGAGCTCCGGACGGATCGGCTCGAGCTTCCAGATCTCCCGGTTGTACTCGGCCACCGTGCGATCCGAGGAGAAGCGCCCGCTCGCCGCAGTGTTGAGGACGCTCGACCGGCTCCAGGACTCCGGGTCCCGGTACGCCCTGGCGGCCCGCTCCTGGGCCTCG
>DATKCC010000426.1:0-2613 GCA_035513375.1 Thermoanaerobaculia bacterium
AGACGAACACCACCCCGCTGTTGCGGTGCAGCCCCGCGCCCTTCGCCGCGGAGAGCGCGACGAAGCCCGAAACGAGCGCCAGCCCACCCGCGGCGATGTGTACGACGAGCGTCGGTTGCACGGCGATCCTCCCGAGACGAGTGCGGGGCTCCAGGTGCTCGTACCGGTCCCTTGGAGGATCGAGCGGAACCCTGGCGGCGGTGCTGGTCTCCGCTACCAGTACGCCGCGGACCGTCGGTTCTTACTAGTGGTCTGAGTCAGTAATCCCTTGCCTTCCGCGCAGGGGTCTTGCGGAGTGGATCCAAGGCGCAAGAAGGAGTCGATGCCGTAGCATCGTCGACGACGAGCAACGCCGGAGACGCCCGTAACCCCCCTGCGCCCTTCGGGTTGCGGCGGCGTGGGGCCGTCTACGGCGTTGCCGCTCCTCAACGATGCTACGGTATCGCCTGCGTCGCGGCGCCTGGTATCCGGCCCCACGGCGCCGCAACGGAAGACAAGGGATTACTGACTCAGACCACTAGCATCCCGCCTCGCGTGCCGCGCCGCTTCGCCGTCCTCCTCTCGTTCCTGATGCTGGTGATCGCCTTGCTGACGATCGCGGTCTGGATCCTGCTCGAGGAGGCCGAGGAGCCGGGCATCGAGCGGCCCGCGCTCGAGGTTCCGCCGCCGCCGCCGGAGCCCGCGCTGGTGCTCGAGCCGGCGGCTTTCGGCGACCTCCCCGGCTGGGGGGAGGACGACCTGGCCGAGGCGCTTCCGGCGCTCCTCGCCTCCTGCCGGGTGCTCGCCCGCCGGGCGCTCGACCGGGCGGTCGGCCCGGGTGGCCTCGGGGGCACCGCCGGCGATTGGCGCGAGCCCTGCGCGGCCGTCTCCCGGCTCGCGGGCGGTGGCAGGGGGAGCGCAGGTGTCCCGGTCGTGCGCGCCCTCCTCGAGCAGCGGTTCCGGCCTTGGGCGGTGACCGATCGGGGCGACCCGGAGGGGCTCTTTACCGGCTACTACGAGCCGAGCCTCCGCGGCAGCCGGCGCCGCCGGGGCCGCTTCCAGACGCCGCTCCACATGCGGCCGCGGGACCTGATCGAGGTCGACCTCGGGGAGTTCCGGGAAGAGCTCGGGGGCCAGCGGATCGCGGGCCGGGTAGAGGCCGGGAGGCTGCGGCCCTATGCCGACCGCTCGGCGATCGAGGAAGGCGCGCTCTCCGGCCGGGGGCTCGAGCTCCTCTGGGTGGACGACCCGGTGGACGCCTTCTTCCTCCAGATCCAGGGCTCGGGACGGGTCGAGCTCGAGGACGGCGCGGTCGTCCGGGTCGGCTATGCGGCCCAGAACGGCCACCCGTACACCGCGATCGGCCGGGAGCTCGTCGCCCGCGGCGAGATGGCGCTCGAAGAGGTCTCGATGCAGAGCATCCGCGCCTGGCTCGAGACCCATCCCGAGGCCTCCCGGGAGCTGATGGCGGCGAACGCCTCCTACGTCTTCTTCCGCGTGCTCGAAGGGCCGGGGCCGCTCGGGAGCCTGGGTGTGCCGCTCACTCCCGGGCGCTCGCTCGCGGTCGACGCTCGCTTCCTGCCGCTCGGGGCTCCGCTCTGGCTCGACGCCGCCGCGCCCCACGTGCCGGACGGAGCGGCCGCTCCGGCCGGCGAGCGGCAACTCCGCCGGCTGGTGGTGGCTCAGGACACCGGGGGCGCGATCCGCGGCCCGGTGCGTGGCGACGTCTTCTGGGGCCCGGGCGAGCGGGCGGAGCTCGTCGCCGGCCACATGAAGCATCGGGGACGGTTCTGGCTTCTGCTGCCGCGGGAAGTGGATCCGGCGAGGGCTCCCGGCTCAAGCTGACCTCGCGGAGGATCCGGGCCGGGGCGGCAGGGGGCGCTCCCTGAGGTGCCAATGGAAGGAGCCCTCGCGCTCGCGGCGCTCCTTAGGGGTCAGGCCGCGGAAGCCGTAGGGCGGCCGGCGGAAGCGGCGGGCGAGCGAGAGGAACGGCCAGCCGAGCGGCAGGTAGTAGAAGAGCAGGTCCCAGTCCCGGACCAGGGCGTGGAGGCGGTTGCTGGCCGGGGGGCGGCGGCGGTCGCGCTCGTGACGGACGAAGGCGAAGGTCCAGCCGGTGGGGAGGATCCGGAAGAACGAGCGCCAGCGGGCCCGGAGATGGGCGGCGAGCGAGCGTGCGTGGTAGGGGCGGCGGCCGTAGCGCTCGACGTGGAGGTCGAGGTCGGCCTGCGTCCGGCGGCGGATCTCGTCGGCGACCCGGCGCATGATGTCGCGCTCCTCGAGACCGGCGGTCTGCGTGCGGGCCTGCTCGACCAGCGCCGAGACGTCGATCGGCTCGCCGACGACGAAGACCATGCGGACCGGCAGGGCCAGATACCAGAGGAAGGGGAAGAGCACTCCCAGGGGCGCGGCCGGCAGCGGGATGAACGGGACGCCGACGAGGCGCTCCGAGAGCCGGTCGAGCCAGGGGAGGGTGAAGCAGAAGGGGATCGTCCACTCGGCGTTGACGATGTGGATCGGGACGACCGGCGCCAGGTGGCGGTCGGCGAGGGTGACGAAGCTCGAGCTGAAGCGCTGGAGGCGGTAGCGCCGGAAGAAGCCCTTGCCGATTCCGGGGACGCCCTCGGGGAAATAGAG
>DATKCC010000427.1:0-3502 GCA_035513375.1 Thermoanaerobaculia bacterium
GCGATCGAGATCGATCCCTCGAACCCCGAGACCGTCTGGGTCGGCACCGGCGAGTCCTGCACCAGAAACAGCGTCTCGATCGGCCGCGGGATCTACAAGACGACCGACGGCGGCGCCGAGTGGACCCTGATGGGGCTCGGCGACTCGGAGCGGATCGCGGCGGTGCGGGTTCATCCGCGGAAGAGCGACACGGTATGGGTCTGCGCCACCGGCCACCTCTGGGACGGCAACGAGCAGCGGGGCGTGTTCAAGACCACCGACGGCGGCCGCACCTGGAGGAAGGTCCTCTTCGTCGATCAGGACACGGGCTGCGCCGACCTCGACCTCGATCCCCAGGCCCCGGATGTCCTCTACGCCGGCATGTGGCAGTTCCGGCGCTCCCCGGACTTCTTCGCGTCCGGCGGGCCCGGGAGCGGCCTCTACAAGTCGACCGACGGCGGCGAGACCTGGGCCGAGCTCACCCAAGGGCTGCCCGCCGGGGAGAAGGGCCGGATCGCGGTCGCGGTGGCGCCGTCGCGGCCGAGCCGGGTCTACGCCACGGTCGAGTCCGAGGACACCGCCCTCTATCGCTCCGATGACCTGGGGACGAGCTGGAAGCGGGTCAACAACTCGCTGAACGTGACCATCCGGCCGTTCTACTTCTCCCACCTGGTCGTCGATCCGACCGACCACGACACGGTCTACAAGCCCGGCCTGTTCCTGGGCATCTCGACCGACGCCGGGGAGAGCTTCACCTCGTTCCTCTCGGGCTTCAGCGGCAGCGTCCACGTCGACCACCACGCCCTGTGGATCAACCCCGCGGACCGCAAGCACCTGGTCCTGGGCACCGACGGCGGGGCCTACATCTCCTACGACCAGGGCCACACCTTTCGCATGGTCATGGCGCTGCCGGTCTCGCAGTTCTACCAGGTGAGCGTCGACGACGACTGGCCGTACAACGTCTACGGCGGCCTCCAGGACAACGGCTCCTGGATGGGGCCGTCGCGGAGCCCGGGCGGGATCGAGAACCGGGACTGGGACAACGTCGGCGGCGGCGACGGCTTCCACACCGTCCGCGACCCCGGCGACCCCGACTACGTCTACTCCGAGTATCAGGGCGGCGAGATCCGACGCCTTCACCTGCCGACCGGCGAGCTCCGGGAGCTCAAGCCCTATCCCGCTGAAGGGGACCCCGAGTACCGGTTCAACTGGAACACGCCGATCGCCTTCTCGCCGCACCGGCAGGGCACGATCTACCTCGGCGCCCAGAGGCTATTGCGCTCGCTCGACCACGGCGAGTCGTGGGCGGAGATCTCCCCCGACCTGACGACGAACAACCCCGAGTGGCAGCGCCAGAAGGAGTCCGGCGGCCTGACCACCGACAACTCGACCGCCGAGAACCACACCACGATCTACACCATCAGCGAGTCGCCGGTCGAGGCCGGGGTGATCTGGGTCGGCACCGACGACGGCAACGTCCAGGTCACCCGCGACGGCGGCGGCTCCTGGACCGAGGTCTCCGAGGCCATCCCCGGGCTGCCCGAGCGGCGCTGGATCTCCCACCTCTCGGCCTCGCCGCACGCGGCCGGCACCGCCTTCGTCACCGTCGACGGCCACTGGACCGGCGACATGACGCCCTACGTCTTCAAGACCTTCGACTACGGGGCGACCTGGACCCCGCTCGCAACCGAAGTGCTCGAGGGCTGGGCGCACGTCGTCAAGCAGGACCCGGTCAACCCGGACCTCGTCTTCCTCGGCACCGAGCTCGGCCTCTGGATCTCCCTCGACGGCGGCGGCCGCTGGGTGCGCTTCGAGGGCGGCCTGCCGAAGATGGTCTCGGTCCAGGACCTGGCGATCCACCCCCGGGAAGGGGACCTGGTGATCGCCACCCACGGGCGCGGGATCTACATCCTCGACGACCTGACGCCGCTGCGGAACCTGACGCCCGAGGTGCTCTCCCAGGACGCGGCGCTGCTGCCGAGCCGGCCGGCGGTGATGGTGATCCCGGCCCCCCAGCAGGCCTTCGGCGGCCACGAGAACTTCGTCGGCAGGAACCCATCGGAGGCGGCTGAGATCGCCTACTACCTCAAGCGCCGGCACCTGTTCGGCGACCTCAAGGTGGAGATCTACGGCGCCGATGGCGAGCTGATCAAGAGCGTTCCGGGCACCAAGCGGCGGGGCATCAACCGGGTCTCCTGGCCGATGCGGCTGCCGCCTCCGAAGCTGCCGCCGGCGACCAGCCTGGTGCCGGCCTTCGAAGGGCCGCGGGCGCTCGAAGGGGCCTACACGGTGAAGCTCGTCAAGGGCGACCAGACCCTGACCGGCGAGGTCCGGCTGGTGCCGGATCCCCGCTCGCCGCACTCGGAAGCCGATCGACTGCTCCAGCAGGAGACGGCGCTCGATCTCTACCGGATGCTCGAGCGGCTGACCTACGTGAGCGATGCCCTGACCGACCTCATGGACCAGGCGCGCGACCGCGCCGGGAAGCTTCCCGCTCGCGACCGCGCCCGGCGGGCCGCCGAGGGGTACGCCGACGCCCTCGAGGCCTTCCGCACCAGCCTGGTCTCGACCAGCGAGGCCGGCTGGCTCTCCGGCGATGAGAAGCTCCGCGAGGAGCTCGGCAACCTCTACGGCGGTGTCAACTCCTACACCGGCCGCCCCACCCGGAGCCAGCTCGACCGGCTCGGAGTGCTAGCCGGCCGCCTCGAGGAGGCGGGCCGGCGGTTCGACGAGCTCGCCGGGCGCCGGCAGGAGGTCGATGCCGCGCTCGCGCGGGCAGGCCAGGAGCCCCTGGTCCTGCTCACCTACGAGGCCTGGCAAGCGCGGCAGGAGGCCGGCGGCTAGGCCGGAACCTAGGGTGCGGCCCAGCCGCACCCTAGCAGCCCGTGGTGGAAGTCCCCCCGAAAGGCCCCTTTCGTAGCGGTTTCGTATCCTTTCGGAGCAACTTCTTTCCGTCAGTGGTAAACCTCTGATCTCAAAGTACTTATGCTTGCGCTTCCACGGCCTCGCCAGGTAGATTCAGGCCATGGCGATCCACCCGGGGGAGAGGCGCGCCTTCGACGGCCTCGGCAGGGCCTTGCGCTGGGTTCGGCAGCGCCAGGGAAAGAAGCAGTACGAGGTGGCTGACGCGGCCGGGATCACGAAGGCGATGCTCTCCTCGTACGAGAACGGCAGACAGCGGCCGGCCCTCGATACCCTGGAGCGGATTCTCGGTGCTCTCGGGATCGACCTCGACTACCTCGCCTACGCTATTCGCATGGTGCGCCAGGAGGACGACTCCCAGGAAGCGAGGCCGGCTGCGAACGAGGAAGCGTTCGGCGAGCGGAAACCGCGGCGCTCCTACCTCGACCTCGAGCGCACGCTCGGGCTCGATCGCCGGCTCGAGCCGGGCGAGGAGCAGGCGGTGGGGCAGATGCTGGAGGGCTTTCACAACCTCCTGCGCTACGTCCTGCGGCGCGCCGACCTGGTGGATCGTGCTCAGGCGGCGGCCGGCGCGGTCCCGGCTGCCGAAGGGGACGACGAG
>DATKCC010000428.1:0-6909 GCA_035513375.1 Thermoanaerobaculia bacterium
CTCCGGCGGCACCCCGTCCGGGCCGAAGGTGTAGTCGTAGAGGAGGAACAGGGGCGCGATCCGCACCCGCCCGCCGCCTTCGCCCGCGGCGCCCGGCCAGACCGGGTAGGGGTCCTCCGGGGTGAGGGCGCCGAAGGCGCGGCAGAGCTCGACCAGCTTGTGGTAGCCGGCCTCGCCGGAGTGCTCCGGAGGCGCCGACGGCGCCGACCAGAGCTCGTGGTTCCCAGGTACCCAGAGGAGCCGGTCGAAACGGGGGGTCAGGGTCTCGAGGGCGAAGCGCAGGGTCTCCAGCGTCTCCCCGACGTCGCCGGCCAGAATCAACCAGTCGTCGGGGCGGGGAGCGAGGGCCGCCAGGGCGTGCCGGTTGGCTTCGTGACGCAGGTGGAGGTCGGCGACCGCCCAGAGCTTCATCGGATCACCCCCCTCTCCCTCGATCCCTCTCCCCCCGCGCGGGGGGAGAGGGACGCCTCCTTCTGTTCTCGAGCCTCACCAGGATCGGGCTCATCCAATCTCGGAGGCGTCGATCGCTCCGGAGCGGGCGAGGCGCCGGAGGTGGGCGAGCAGCTGGCGCTCGGCGAGCGGCCAGGCCTGCCGTGGGGCGTCGTCGTAGACGACCGGCACCATCGCCGCCGGCTCCCGGCCTCCGGCGCGCCAGGCGGCCAGCACCCGCTCCTCCCGCCAACGCCGATGCTCGGCGACTTCGGCCAGAGCGGTGTCCGGCTCGACCAGGGCCGGTCCGTGGCCCGGGAAGAGAGTCCGGGCGCCGAGGGAGCGGAGGCGCTCTACCGAGGCGAGATAGGCGTCCATGTCCCCCTCCGGAGGGTCGATCACGATGGTCGAGACCGCCGAGACCATGTCGCCTGCGAGGAGCGAGCCGAGGCCCTCTTCGAGGAAGCAGAGATGGCCCGGGGCGTGCCCGGGGGTGTGGACCACGCGCAGGACGAGCGCCGCCGAACCGCTCCCGTCCGAGCCGGCGAGGCGAACCCGCTCGCCGTCGGCGAGTGCCCGCTCGACCCGGATGCCCCGGCTCCGCACCCGCTCCGCGGTCGCCGGATGGGCCGCGATCGGCACCTCGAAGCGCTCGGCGATCCGGGCCGCGGCCCCGACGTGGTCGGCGTGGTGGTGGGTGAGCCACACTGCGCTCAGGTGGTGCCCGCGCTCGGCCGCGGCCGCGAGGGCTTCCTCCAGGCTGGCGATCTCGTCCGCGAACGGGGTGCCGGGGTCAACCAGCACCGCTTCGCCTCCGCCGTGCGGTCCGACCAGGTAGGCGTTGGTGTGGGAGGCCGGCGGCAGCGTCGGGGTCGCCAGGGGGAGCATCACGATCCCGGGCCGGAACTCGATGCGGCGGAACGGCCCGAAGTTCGCCTCCTCGGGGTGGCGCAGGCGGGGTAGGCCGGCCTCGATGCCGTCCTCGGCGAGCACCCGACATAGGTGGAGGATCGGGGGCGCGGCGATCACCTCGCCACGGCGCCAGCGCTCGACCACCTCGCCGGGGCGGACCCAGCCGGCCTCGATCGCCTCCGCCGAGGGCTCCGGCTCGGGCGCCCCTGGGGGATGCTCGAGGAGGAAGAACCGGTTGTCGAAGCGCAGCGGTGAGAAGGGTGGGGTAAGCCAGCGGCCCGCGAACAGCAGGCGGGAGGCGTCGAGGACCACTCCCAGCTCGCGGACGGCCTCCGCGAACCCGGTCTCCCCGGCGAGGAGCGCCCGTCGAGCCTTCAGCCGGTGCTCCCGGGCGGGGGGGTCGCCGCCGGCGACCGGCAGCACGCCGGTCTCCTCGAAGAGCTCCCGGAAGGTGGCGACGACCACACCCGGGAGGCCGTCGGGGGGGAGTGGCCCGAGCCCCGCGGTGAGCGTTGCGGGCATGGCGCCGGTCGCACGCCGGGGCTCCAGCCCGCGGGCCAGCCCGGAGATCCAGGCGGGGAGCCCGCCTTCCTCGAGCTCGACGTCCTCGCGGGAGACCGCGCCGCCGGGGAAGGCGTGCCAGCCGCCCATGAACGGCATCGAGGGGTGGCGGCGCACCCAGTAGACCGCGAGGCCCTCCCCGGCGCTCCGCCGCCAGAGCACCACCGCCGCGGTGGCTCGGGAGGTCGCCTGGGGTCCAGCGAAACCGCCGCGGGCCACCAGGCGCTCGTACAGGTTCGGCTCGGCCATCGAGGAGTGGATGTTACCTGCTACCTGTCCCCACACTTGATCATTCTGTGCTCGCATCTGTATAATTCAATGCATCCATCGGTGTGGCGTCGTTCGCCGCGCCGCCCCCCGGACCCCCCGGGGCCGCGTTCGCGGTCTTTGTCGGAGGTCCTAGGCGGTCGAGCCGCCAACCCCCAAGCGTCCAATCTCCCGCGGCAAGCCGCGGGGCATCCCCCGGGGGCCGGGCAACCGGCCCCCTCCCGCCTGCCCTGATAGATTCGCCGCCGTCATGGGCCGCCGTGCCGGTGCCGCAGCCCCGTTGGTCGCTCGGTTCCGGGAGTGGCGCCGGTCGGCCGAGTTCGTCCTCGCCCGCAAATTCGGCCTGGCCACCCGCGAGGACCGGCTCTTCTTGCTGCTGATCGGCGTCGTCGGGGTCGTCGCCGGCTTCCTGGGGGTCGCGGTCCACCGACTGATCGATACTCTCCAGCGCCTCCTCTGGGGCTCGTCGAACCTGCTCGAGGCGGCGGCCGAAGTCCCGGTCTGGCAGGCCGTGGCGGCACCGGCAGCGGGGGGGCTGCTGATCGCCCTGCTGGTCCTCGTCGCCCGGGGGCCGGCGGCGGGGCCGGGGATGGGTATCCTGATCGAGTCGGTCGCCCTGCGCGGCGGGCGGGTCCCGGTGCGGTCGATCCTGGTGGGCTCGCTCGCCGCCATCGCTACCGTCGGCAGCGGCGGTTCCCTCGGCCGCGAGGGACCGATGATCCGGCTGGGCGCGATGATCTCCTCGCGCCTGGGCTCGAGGCTCCGGCTGCCGCCGCACCGGGTGAAGATCCTGGTCGGCTGCGGCGCGGCTGCAGGCCTGGCGGCGGCCTACAACATCCCGATCGGCGGCGCGCTGTTTGCCATGGAGGTGATCCTCGGTAACTTCGCCCTCCAGATCTTCGGCCCGATCGTCGCCTCGTCGGTGATCTCGACCCTGATCGCCCGCTCCTTCGAAGCCGACGCCCACCGGTTCGCGATCACCCGGTTTGAGCTCGAGAGCTACTGGGAGCTGCTGGCCTACGCCGGGCTCGGCCTGGTCTGCGCGTTCGCCTCGGTCGCCTTCGTCCTCGGGGTGCGGAAGATCTCGCGGCTGCTCCAGGCGCTGCCGATCCCGGCCTGGCTCCGACCGGTCCCGGGGATGGCCCTGCTCGGGCTGCTCGCCCTCTGGGTGCCCCACGTTCTCGAAGGCGGTCAGGAGCCGACCAACGCTCTGCTGCTCGGCGAGCTTCCGGCCCTGGACTGGCTGCCGATCGAGCTCGGTGTTCCGGCGCTCTTCCTGGCGATCGCCGCGGTGAAGGTCGTAGCGGTCGCGTTGACCGGCGGGGCGGGCGGGGTGGGGGGGAAGTTCACGCCGTCGCTGTTCGTGGGCGCTCTGGTCGGGGGGGCCTTCGGTTCGGTCGTCAATTCCGCATGGCCCGGCGCGACCGCCGCCTATCCGGCCTACGCCGTGGTCGGCATGGCGGCGATCACCGCCGGCACCGGCCACGCCCCGATCAGCGCCGTGCTGATCCTGTTCGAGCTCACCGGCAATTACGACCTGATCCTCCCCCTGATGGTGGCCTCGATCCTCTCGGGCGTGGTGTCGCGGAAGCTCTACCCCTATTCGATCTACACCGAGGGCCTGAAGCGGCAAGGGGTGGACCTCAACCTCCGGTTCGAAGAAGCGGTGCTCGCCGGCGTCGCGGTGCGGGACCTGGCCCGCGAGGACCCCGACACGGTGCGCCCATCGACCCCCTATCGGGAGGTGGTGGACCGGTTCTTCGGCGCCCAGCGCCAGCGTTTGTTCGTGGTGGGTGACGACGGCCGGCTGCTCGGGGAGATCTCGCTCCACGACATCAAGCACGTGCTGGACCAGCCGCCGGGTCAGCTCACTGCGGTCGTGGCCCACGACCTGATGCGCCCCGCCGAGCCGGTCCTCCGCCTGGACGACCGGCTGGATCGGGCGGCGGAGGTCTTCTCGCACTCCGACTACGAGCGCCTGCCGGTCGTGGACGACAACGGTGTCCTCCACGGCGTGCTCTCGAAACGAGACCTGCTCGCGATCTACGCTCAGGAGGTGCTGGGAAGGCCGGCGCTGCTCGCCACCTTCGTCTCGGGCCGCGATCAGGACGCGAGCCGGGACTACGTGGAGCTGCCGCCGGACTTCACCATGCGGCTGGTAGAGCTGCCGGAGGGCCTCGCCGGCAAGACCCTGGGCGAGGCCCGGCTGCCTCAGAGCCGAGGCGTCCGGGTGATCGAGATCAAGCGCGGCCGCGGAACGGCCCGAGAGCGAGTGATCCCCGGCGGAGAGTCCGTCCTCGAGCCCGGGGACCAGCTCATCGTCCTCGGCCCCTCCGCGGCGGTCGAGGCCCTGGCCGAGGGCAAGGCCGCGGTGACCGAGGCGGAGGCGATGGAGAGAATTGACTGAGGCTTGGGGGCGCCCGCCCAGAGAGGGCGACATCGCTCAGCTCGGTGCGCCGGCGGGCCTGTGCGCGACCTGCCGGCACGCCGCCGTCCTGGCGTCGCGCTCGAGCGCCTATCTGCGCTGCGGCATGGCGGAGCTCGACCCCTCCTTCCCCAGATACCCCCGGTTGCCGGTTGTGGCCTGCCGGGGGTACGAGCGGGTGGAGGAGGGCGGTACGCCCGCCTGAGGGCCTCTACCTCTGGACGTCGAGGACGCAGCCGTGCCACCCGCGAGCGGCGCCGGCCGCGGCCCTCACCCCGGCCAGAAGACGAGGAGCAGCAGTCCGGCGGCCGCAGCGGCGCCGAAGACGGCGGCGATTCTGGCGAACAGAGCCCTGCCGCCGAGGGCCGCGACGATCCCGGCCTTGAAGGCGAGATTCGAGAGCGAGGCGGCGAGGATCACCCGCCAGCCCCGTTCGGCGCTCACCCGCCCGCCCTCGACGAGCTGCGCGGTCGACAGGGTGATGGCATCGACGTCGGTGAGGCCCGAGATCAGCGCCACGCCATAGAGACCGCCGGCGCCGTAGCGCTGCCGGGCCCAGGCCGCGGCGAGGAGGACCCCGGCGTAGAGCAGGCCGAAGAGGAGCGCCGGCCGGAGCTCCGATGGGTTCCCCGGCTCGGGAGCCTCCCCGCCGGTCGGACTGCCCCGGCGCCATAGCAGGACCGCCAGGAGGCCGAGGATCGCGAGCATGGCGGCCAGCGGGCCGGCGGCCACCGGGAAGAATCGGGGAGCGACCACCGCGACCTCGGCCAGGATCCGCGCGTAGACCACCCCCGCCGCCACGGTGATCACCACCGCGGCGGCCGGGGCGAGCTCCGGATCGGTCCGGCTCCGGCGGGAGTAGCCGGCGGTGGTGGCGGTCGAGGAGACGAGCCCCCCGAGGAGCCCACCCATGAGGGCCCCCCGGCGCTCGCCCCAGAGCCGGAAGGCGAGGTAGCCCGCCAGGTTGATCCCCACGATCAGGACCACCATCAGCCAGATCTGGAACGGGTTGAGCACCTGGTAGGGCCCGAAGGGCCGGTTGGGGAGCACCGGCAGGATCACCAGACTGATGAGGACGAAGCGGGCGATCGCCGCGAAGTCGCGCTCGCCGATCCGGTCGGCGAAGCCGTGGAGGGTCTGCTTCATGTGGAGCAGGACCACGACCGCGCCGCCGAGGGCGACCGCCACCCGGAGCTCGCCCACGACCAGGTAGGCTCCGAGGGCGAACATCACCAGCAACGCGACCTCGGTCGTCTGCCCCGGGTCGGCGCGGCCGGCGCGGAGCTTGGCCACGTTTCCGATCACCGCTGCGGCGGCGACGCCGGCGAAGCCGGCCGCGACCACCCAGCCGCCGAAGTCGCGGGCAAGGATGGCGCAGAGCGTTCCCAGGACCGTGACCAGGGGGAAGGTCCGGAAGCCGGCGAGGATCGAGTCGGCGCGCTCGCGCTCGAGGCCCACCAGCAGCCCGAGCCCCAGGGCGATCCCCAGTACGGTCAGCCCTTCGGAGAGCGGCATCAGGGCCGATATCTCGCCATGAAGCGGCGGTCGATCCGATCCTTGAGCCACCAGGACCAGCGGCTGTGGGAGACGATCCCATTCCAGCGCAGCAGCGCGCTGCCGTCGGCGGTGTTGAGGATCGACAGGAAGCCCCGCTGTGGCTCGTAGCGGGGGTACCCGCCGCGGGCGCCGAGGGCGACGAGCAGGCTCTGCCAGAGAAACGGCGCCTCGCGCACCGCGAAGACTCCGGCCTTCGGCGTCGCCGGGTGCTCGGCCAGGGTGACGCAGTCGCCGGCGCCGAAGACCTCGGGATGGGAGAGCGATCGCAGCGCGGGATCGACCCGCAGGAAGCCGCGTTCGTCGAGGGCGAGGCCGGAGCCTGCGAAGAGAGGCGGCGCCGCCGCTCCGGTGAGCCATACCGTCAGCCCCGATGGGAGCTCGTCGCCGTTTTCGAGCTCCACCGTCTCGGCCCGGACGGAGCCGACCGGAGCGCCGGTCCGGACCTCGATCCCGCGCCCGGCGAGAACCCGCCGGGCCCGGTGGCGGAAGCGCTCGGAGTATCCGGAGAGAATCTCGCCGCCGGCCTCGAGGAGCCGCACCCGCCCGCCGCCACCGCAACGGTCGAGCGCTGTCCGGGCGGAGCAGGCGACCTCGACCCCCGCGGCGCCGGCTCCGACCACGGCCACCTCCCGCCGGCCCTCGGACCCGGTGAGCTCCCGGAGCCGCCGCCGCACGACCAGCGCCCGCTCGATCGGCTTGATCAGCGCGGCGTGCTCGCGGACCCCGGGGGTCTCCTCGCCGGCGGTCCGGGAGCCGAC
>DATKCC010000429.1:0-5718 GCA_035513375.1 Thermoanaerobaculia bacterium
CTCGGCGGGCGCTGGACGACCCGGGTGCTGGTGCTTCCCGGCGAGCCACTGGTCGCGGGCGGGCCGTACCGGTACCTCCGCCACCCGAACTACCTGGCGGTGGTGCTGGAGGTGGCGGCCCTTCCGCTAGTCCACGCCGCCTGGGCGACCGCGGTCGTCTTCTCGGCGCTGAACGCCGTCCTCCTGCGGCTCCGCATCCGCGTGGAGGAGCGGGCGCTCGAGGAGGGCTCGGCGTACGAGGCCGCCTTCGCCGGCCGATCGCGGAGTGGATTGGAGGGTGGGCCGTGGCCTGGCGGGCGGGAGAGCCGGTGACCCGGGAGGAGATCTTGCAGGGCATCGGCGAGGTGGCCCGCGCCCACCTCGGGCTCGGGGTCCCTTCCGGCGGTGGGCTCGGCGCCGGTCGCGACGCCGAACCCGAGGAGGGGGAGGCCGGGCCGCTGCGTCCCGAGCTCCGCTTGGTCGAGGACCTGGCGCTGGATTCGATCCAGCGGCTGACCCTGGCGGTCGAGGTGGAGAACCGGTTCCGAATCCGGCTGGACCCAGAGGATGAAGAGGGGATCGAGACCGTGGGCGACCTGGCGGAGGTGGTGGGACGGAAGCTCGAAGAGGGGCCGCAGGATGATTGAGCTCGACCGCGATCCCAGAACCGGTGTCAGCGTCGATCCCGGCTTGGGCACGGCGGGCGCTCCGGACGCCGATCCAGCGATCGGCCGAGCGGCCACTCCGGGCGCCAGCTCCCGACCCCGGCGGTCGGCCACCCTGATCGACCTCCTGGAGCGCTCGGCGGACCGCGACGACCGGGGCCTCCGGCTCCTCGACCGGCACGAGCGCGAGCGCTTCCTCTCCTGGCGCCGGGTGGCCGCGGGCGCCGAGCGGACCGGCGCCGCGCTCGCCGCCCTCGGCGTCCGCCCCGGCGACCGGGTGGCCCTGGTCTTCCCGACCGGCGAGGAGTTCTTCGACGCCTTCTTCGGCGCCCTCGCCGCCGGCGCCGTCCCGGTGCCGCTCTACCCGCCGGTCCGGCTCGGCCGCCTGGGCGAGTACCATCGCGCGACCGCCGGGATGCTGCGCGCCGCCGGCGCCCGGGTGGTGCTCGCCGACGCGCGGATCCGCCGCCTCCTCGGCCAGGCGGTGGCCGCGGCGCGCCCGGAGCTCGGCTGCCTGACCCTCGACGGCCTGGCCGGCGCCGCCGGCCGCCTCCGCCCGCGCGAGCCCCACCGGCCGGCCCCCGGCGATCTCGCCCTGGTCCAGTTCTCCTCCGGCACGACCGTCGACCCCAAGCCGGTCGCGCTCTCCCACCGCGCGATCCTCGCCCAGGTCGAGATGCTCAACGGCCTCTGGCCGGAGCGCGAGCGGATCGTCCACTCGGGCGCCTCCTGGCTGCCGCTCTACCACGACATGGGGCTGATCGGCTGCATCTTCCCGGCGCTCGAGCTCGGCACCGACATGACGCTCCTGCCGCCGGAGGTCTTCGTCGCCCGGCCGGCCACCTGGCTGCGCGCGATCTCCCGCTTCCGGGCGACCGTCTCGCCGGCCCCGAACTTCGCCTACGGCCTTTGCGTCGCCAAGGTGCGCGACGAGGAGCTCGACGGGGTCGACCTCTCCTCCTGGCGGATTGCCCTGAACGGCGCCGAGGCGGTCTCGGCGCGGACCCTGCGCTCGTTCATCGAGCGCTTCCGGCCCTGGGGCTTCCGGCCCGAGGCGATGACCCCGGTCTACGGCCTGGCCGAGGCAGCGCTGGCGGTCACCTTCTCCGACCTCGGCCGGCCGTTCCGGAGCGGGCGCTTCGAGCGCGCCTCGCTCGAGCCCGGCGAGGCGCCGTGCCCGGACCCGGGCGGCCGGGAGCTGGTCTCCGTGGGCCGGCCGGTGCCCGGCTTCGAGGTCGAGGTGCGGGACGGCGACGCGGGCCGCGTGGGCCATGTCGGCCGCGTCTGGGTGCGCGGCCCATCGCTGATGGAGGGCTACCTCGGCCGCCTGCGGGAGACCGCCCGGGTGCTCCGGGACGGCTGGCTCGACACCGGCGACCTCGGGTTCCTCTCCGGCGGCGAGCTCTTCTTGACCGGCCGGGCCAAGGACCTGGTGATCCTCCGCGGCCGCAACTACGGTCCCGAGGAGATCGAGGCCGCGGCGGCCGCCGTCCCCGGCGCGCGAGCGGGCTGCGCGGTCGCGGCGAGCTACCTGCCCGAGGAGAGCGACGGAGAGGAGCTGGTGGTCTTCGTCGAGGCGGCGCGCGACGCCAGCGACGGGCTTCGGGAGCGGCTTCCGGCGGCGGTCCGCGAGGCGGTCCTCGGGGCGCTCGGACTGCGCCCGGACCGGGTCGAGGTGCTCGCCCCAGGGACCCTGCCCCGGACCTCCTCGGGCAAGCTCCGCCGTGGAGAGACCCTGCGCCGCTGGCTCGCCGGTGAGCTCGCGCCGCCCGAGCCGGTCACCCCCTTGCGCCTCGCCCGCGCCATGGCCGGCTCGGCCTGGGGGTACCTGCGCTCAGGGGTACGCTCGGAGGTCGACCCCGCCGATTCGACCGGGTCGACCGGATCGGGCCGCCCGGAGAAGGCGTGACCGACCTGTTGATCGTAGGCGGCGGTCCGGCGGGGCTGGCGGTGGCGATCCGGGCGCGCCAGGCCGGCCTGACCGCCACCGTCCTCGACCGCTCCCGGCCGCCGATCGACAAACCCTGCGGCGAGGGGCTCATGCCCGACGGCCTGGCGCTCCTGGCCGAGATGGGCGTCGCCATGGCGGCCGAGGAGTCGGCGCCGTTCCGCGGCATCCGCTACCTCGACGGCGGGGCGGTGGCCGACGGCGAGTTCCCGCGGGGCATCGGCCTCGGCGTCCGCAGGACGGCCCTCCACCGGGCCCTGGCCCGGCGCGCCGAGGAGCTGGGGACCGAGCTCCGGTGGGAGGAGCGGGCGACCGGCCTCGCCCCGGCCGGCGAGGGGCCGTCAACGGAGCGTCCCGGCGTGGTCACCGAAGCGGGCGTCCTCCGGGGCCGCTTCCTGGTCGGCGCCGACGGCCTGCTCTCGCGGGTGCGGCGGTGGGCGGGGCTCGAGAGGGCCGCCGCCTCTCCTCGCGACCCGCGGGCCCGCTTCGGCGTGCGGCGCCACTTCCGGCTGCCGCCCTGCGACCGGGTCGAGGTCCACTGGGCCGACCGCTGCGAGGCCTACGTCACGCCGGTCGGCCCCGAGCTCGTCGGCGTGGCGATGCTCTGGAGCGGCGGGGCGGCGTCGTTCGACGAGCTCCTCGGGCGCTTCCCGGCGCTCCGGCGCCGCCTCGAGGGCGCCGCCGTCGCCTCCCGCGACCAGGGGTGCGGCCCTCTCGCCCAGCGCCCGCGCCGGGTAGCCCGGGGGAGGATCGCGCTGGTCGGCGACGCCTCCGGGTATCTCGACGCGATCACCGGCGAGGGGCTGTCGCTCGCCTTCCACCACGCCGCGGCCCTGATCGAAGCGATCTCGGCGCCCGCGGGATCGGCGGGCGATCTCGCCCGCTACGAGCGCGCCCACCGCCGCCTCCGCCGCCTGCCGGAAGCCTTGATCCGCCTGCTCCTCGCGGTCGAGCGCCGCCCCTGGCTCCGGCGCCGAACGGTCCGGGCCCTGGCCGCCGACCCGGAGCTCTTCTCCCGCATC
Source organism: Thermoanaerobaculia bacterium (assembly GCA_035513375.1). GTDB lineage: Bacteria > Acidobacteriota > Thermoanaerobaculia > Multivoradales > DATKCC01 > DATKCC01. Next base: position 3,615 of record DATKCC010000429.1, read on the forward strand.
CTGGGGGTTCACGCCCGCGCCCTGCCGGTCTCGGCAGTGGGGGTGTCCGGGGCGCTCCGGCTGGCGTGGCGATTGGCGGCGGCTTGAGCTCCTGGGCGCTGTTCGACGTGCTCCTCGACCGCCGCCGCGCGGTGCTCGCCGTCTGGGCCCTCCTCGCCGCCGCGGCCATCCCCGGCCTCCTTCGCCTGGAGACCGACAACTCCCCTGCGGTCTACTTCGTCGACGGCACGCCGTCGCTCGCGCGCTACGAGGAGCTGCGGGCGGCCTTCGGCGGCGGCCAGCAGGTCCGTCTAGTGGTTTCGGGGGATGGGCTGTGGAGCGACCGTGGCCTCGCCTGGCTGGGCGAGCTCGAGGAACGGGCCGGCCGCGCGCCCCACGCGGCCACCGTGCTGGGGCTGGCCGGCCACCACCGAAGCCTGCGGCGCCTCGAAGGCGGGGGTGAAGACGCGGCAGCGTGGCCACCGCCCGATCCGCTCGCCTTCCGGCGGCTCGCCCTGTCCAACGTCCTCGACCGCAACCTCGGCTTGATCGGCGAGCGCGGCGATGTCGCCACCGTCCTGGTGGCGATCGCGGCGCCGGACAGCCGCGCGGAGGAGGCTGCGGTCACGGCCCTCGGCGCGCTGCTCGAGGAGCAGCCCCCGGGGGTCGCGGCCCGCGCCGTCGGCCTGCCGGTCCTGGATCTCGCCCTCGACGCCTCCTCGCGCGAGGTCGCCGGGGTCTACTTCCCCCTCCTGGTCGCCTTCGCCGTCGCCCTGCTCGCGGTCTGCTTCCGCGACCTCCGCGGGGTGGTCCTACCGCTGTTCTTCGTGGCGGCGCCGGAGCTCGTCCTGCTGGGCGCCCTCGGCTACCTCGGGGTCTCCTTCAACCTGGTCCTGGCCGTCCTGCCGCCGCTCCTCTTCGTCATCGCCCTGGCGACCGCGGTCCATCTCCAGGTCCGGTTCCGGGACGCCCTCGAGGCCGGCCTCCGGGGGCGGGAGGCGGTACGGTCCACCTACCGGGACAAGGGGTGGGCGGTGTTCTGGACCGGGGTCACGACCATGGTCGGTTTCGGCTCGCTCGCGGTCTCCCGAGTGGGGCCGGTGCCGGCGCTGGGGCTCGCCACGGCCTGCGGCATCGCGCTCGTGGTCGCCGCCGCCTTCAGCCTCTACCCGGCGCTGCTCTCCGCCTGGGGCGCGCCGCGGGCCCTCGACCTCCGCCCGCGGGCCTTCGAGCGCCGCTTCCGGCGCCTCGGGCGGGCCTGGGCCGAGGGCGCCATGGTGCGGCGGGGAGCGGTCCTCGCGCTGGCCGCGGCGGCGGCAGGGATCGCGCTCCTGGGGGTGCCCCGGCTACGGGTCGAGTCGAACGCGCTGACCTTCCTGCCGGTGACGCACCCGGCGCGGGCCGGAATCGAGGAGCTCGAGGCGCGGGGCGTCGGGGTCGCGGCCGGCGAGCTCTTCCTCACCCTTCCCGCCGGTGCAGGCGCCGGCTTCCGGCGGCCCGACCGCCTGGCCGAGCTCGCCCGGCTGGCCGGCCGGTTGCGGGAGCTCGGAGCGGAGCCGGCGGTGGAGACGGCCGCCGGGGGAGCCCAGGTCCTCGGCGCGGTCGGGGCCGGGGATCTCGCCGCAGAGGCTCTGGCCGCCGCCGGGATCGACTTCTCAGGCGGCCTCCTCGGCGGCCTCGGGCCGGCGCTCCTCCTCGATCGGGCGCTCCAGGATCCGGCGTCCCGGAAGGCCTTCGCCGCTTTCGTCACCGAGGATGGCCGGGCCGCCCGGATCACGCTCTTCGTCCCGGCCCGCGGCCACGGCGAGCTCGAGTGGCTGTTCAGAAGGGCCGAGGCCCTGGGCCGGGAGTCCTTTCCCGACGCCCGGGCGGCGGTGACCGGGGAGTTCCCGCTGGTGCTCGAGACCCACCGGCGCCTGCTCGCGACACTCGTGCAGTCGCTCGGCCTGACCACCCTCGCCATCACCCTGATCTTCCGCCTCCTCCTTCCCTCGACGCGCCTCACCCTCCTCGCTCTCGCGCCCAGCCTCTGGCCGGTCGCCATGGTGGTTGGGATCATGGGCTGGAGCGGCGTGCCCCTCGATACGGCGACGGTGATGGTCGCCTCGGTCGTCCTCGGCCTGGT
>DATKCC010000430.1:0-4805 GCA_035513375.1 Thermoanaerobaculia bacterium
GGGCACGCTGGGTGTCCAGGTGCTCGACGGAGAGAACGGGACGGTCCGCCTCGAGGCCTACTTCGAGGAGGACGGACCGGAGGGGTTGCCCGGAGCCCGCTTCCTCGGTGCGGAAGAGGTCCCCGCCGCCGACTGGCTGGCCCCGTACCGGGAGGCGGCGCAGCCGTTTCCGGTGGGCGAGCGGCTGCTGCTCGATCCGCGCGACCCGGACGGGGTGGAGCCGCCCGCGGCGCGAGGGCGGTTGACGCTGCGGATCCCCGCCCGGGCGGCGTTCGGGACCGGTAGCCACGAGTCGACCCGGCTCGCTCTGGAGCTGCTCGAGGGGGTGGATCTCAGGGGCAAGCGAGTGCTCGACGTGGGCACCGGAACGGGGATCCTGGCCTTCGCCGCGCGCGCCTTCGGCGCCCGCTCGGCGATCGGGCTCGACGTCGACCGGGCGGCGCCGCTCCACGCCCGTGCGAACGCGCGGCTCAACGGTCTCTCAGCGGCGTTCTTCGCCGGCAGCCTCGACGCCCTCGGCGGCGTCTCCGCGTCCCGCTTCGACCTGGCGCTGGTCAACGTGATCCCGGAGGAGGTCGCGGACGAGCTACCCCGGATCGCCTCTCTCCTGTGCCCGGGCGGCGAGGCGATCCTCTCCGGCATCCTGGCGATCGCGGGGCCCCGGGTGCTCGCCGACTGGCAGGCTCTGGGGCTCGAGCCGGTGGCCGAACGGACGGCGGCGGAGTGGGTGGCGTTCCGGGTGCGCAAGGCGGGCCGATGACCACCTTGATTCTCGCCCCGGACACCTTCGCCGGGGCCGAGGCCCGCGTCGAGGGGGACGCCTACCGGCACCTGTTCCGGGCGCGGCGGCTGGCGGTCGGGGACCGGCTCCGGGTGGTGGACGGGGCCGGTAGGGCCCGCTGGGCCGAGGTCTCGGCCGTCGATCGGCGATCGGGATCGCTCCGGTTGCTCGAGCCCGCGCCGGCGAACGAGCCGGGCTACCGGCTGGAGCTCCTGGTGGCGACGCCGAAGCCGGAGCGAGCCTCCTGGCTGGTCGAGAAGGCGACCGAGATCGGAGTCACCGGCGTGCGGTTCGTCTCCTCCGAGCGGAGCCCGCGGAGCTTTGGCCTTGGATCGCTGGAGCGGCTGCTCCGGGTCGCCGCGGCCGCAACCGAGCAATCGGGCCGGTCGCGGGTGCCGGCGGTGACCGGCGTCCACCGCTGGGCGGAGGTGCCAGCGCTCCTCGAAGGGCTTCCGGACCGGTGGTTCCTGCACCCGCAGGCGGCGGCGGGCGGGGGCGATCCGTGGCGCCGTGGCGGCGCCGCCGGGGCGGTCCTGATCGGCCCCGAGGGGGGCTGGAGCGAGGGCGAGGCGCAGGAGCTCGGCACCCTCGGATGCCGGCCGGTCGGGCTCGGGGAACGGGTCCTCCGGGTCGAGACGGCCGCGGTCGTCGCGGCGGCCGCGGTCCTCGCTCCCGTCCCATGACCCTCCGGCGCTCGTAGGGGCGGAGCTTGCCTCCGCCCGCGGTCGAGGAACCACCCCGCCCCGGGAGGAGACGAGCTCCTCTCCTACGAGCCGTGGTGGCACTGCGGCGCAGGGTGGTACCATCACGGCTCATCGACAACCAGCTATGCCACTTCGTCCGCGCGGGAGCCCGCCATGAACATAAATGACCTGCTCAAGATCGCTGTCGAGCGCAAGGCCTCCGACATCCACCTGAAGGTGGGCAGCCATCCGATCATACGGGTGGACGGCCAGCTCGAGTCGCTCGTGGACCTGAAGCGCCTGATGCAGGAGGACACGGTGGCGATGGCGTTCTCGATCATGAACGCCCGCCAGAAGCAGCGCTTCAAGGAGGAGCTCGAGATCGACATCGCTTACTCGGTGCCCGGGCTCGGCCGGTTCCGGTGCGCGATCTTCCAGCAGCGGGGGAGCGTGGGGCTGGTGCTGCGGGTGATCCCGGCGCGGGTCTTCGCCATCCGGGAGCTGATGCTGCCGCCGGTGCTGGAGAAGATCGCCGAGGAGCGCCGCGGCCTGGTGCTCTGCACCGGCTCGACCGGCTCCGGCAAGTCGACGACCCTGGCGGCGATGATCGACTACATCAACTCCACCCGCAGCGAGCACATCATCACCGTCGAGGACCCGATCGAGTTCCTCCACCGCGACAAGCGCTCGATCGTCAACCAGCGGGAGATCGACGTCGACACCCGCGGGTTCGCCGGCGCCCTGCGCTCCGGGCTACGGCAGGACCCGGACGTCGTGCTGGTCGGCGAGATGCGCGACTACGAAACGATCGAGACCGCGCTCCTCGCCGCCGAGACTGGCCACCTGGTCTTCTCGACGCTCCACACCCTGGACGCCACCGAGACGGTCAACCGCATCATCTCGGTCTTCCCGCCGCACCACCAGAAGCAGATTCGCATCCAGCTCTCCCAGGTGCTCAAGGCGATCATCTCGCTCCGCCTGGTGCCCCGGGCCGACGGCATCGGCCGGGTGCCGGCGGTCGAGGTGCTGATCTCGACCGCCTACATCCGCGAGTGCATCGAGCAGAAGGAGAAGACCAAGTTCATCCGTGAGCAGATCGCCATCGGCACCAGCCAGTACGGCATGCAGACCTTCGACCAGTCGCTGTTCCAGCTCTACAAGAGCGGGCTGATCACCATCGACGAGGCGCTGCGTCGCGCCACCAACCCGGACGAGTTCAAGCTCAAGATCCAGGGCGTCCAGTTCACCTCCGACGCCGCCCGCGAGCAGATGGAAGAGCAGCTCCACTCGGTCGGTGGCGGCGACGACCTGCTGGCGGGCGAGACCTTCGATCTCGAGACAGGGTGACGGGTCGGAGCGCGCCCCGCCCGGTCACCGGCCCGGGCCCCTGCTCACTGCCATGAAACGGCTGAGCGCTTACGACCAGGCGGTGAAGCTGCTGGCGCGGCGGACCCACTTCCGCCGGGAGATCGCCGACAAGCTCGCGCGGCGGAGCTACCCCCGAGGGGAGATCGAAGAGGCGCTCGGGCGCCTCGAATCCCGGCGGTTCCTGGACGACACGGAAGCGGCGCGCCAGTTCGTCGCCGGGCGCCTCGCCCGCGGCGGCTACGGCCGCGCGCGCCTCGCGGCCGAGCTCGCGGCCCGCGGGGTCGGGCGCGAGGTGGCGGCGCCGGTCCTCGACGAGCTCCTGCCCGAGGACGACCTTGAGGCGGCGCGGGCGGAGGCGCGGCGCGCTGGGGCGAAGCCCCCGGCGGCCCTAGCCCGCCGCCTCGAGCGCCGCGGTTTCAGCCCCCGTGCGATCGCCGCGGTCCTCCGCGAGCGCGGCGACGATCCAGGCGAGTCCTGACCGGCACGGTCGCACAAGCGCGGGCGGAGGCAAGCTCCGCCCCTACACTCCTCCGTGGTAGGCGTAGCTCCAACTGGTTGTAGGGGAGGAGCTTGCCTCCTTCCGGAACGGGGGGAAGGCCCGAGGCGCTTCGGACGTTGTAGCTACCCTGCCAGGGCATAGACTCGCCCCGCCGCACGCACCCCATGAAGAGCCACGAGATCCGGACCTCCTTCGTCGACTTCTACCGGGACCTGGGGCACAGGCCCCACCCGAGCGCTCCGCTCGTGCCCCACGGCGACCCGACGCTGCTGTTCACCAACGCCGGGATGGTGCAGTTCAAGAACGCCTTCCTCGGGCTCGAAGAGCCGCCGGCGCCGCGGGTGGTGACCGTCCAGAAGTGCCTCCGGGTCTCGGGCAAGCACAACGACCTCGAGAGCGTGGGCCCCTCGCCCCGGCACCACACTTTCTTCGAGATGCTCGGCAACTTCTCCTTCGGCGACTACTTCAAGGAGGAGGCGATCCGGTCGGCCTGGGAGCTGGTGAGCGGGGTCTGGGGCCTCGCGCCCGAGCACCTGTTCGCGACCGTCTTCCGCGACGACGACGAGGCCTGGGAGCTCTGGCGCAAGCTCTCGGGGCTCCCCGAGAGCCGGATCCTCCGCTGCGGCGAGAAGGACAACTTCTGGGCGATGGGCGAGGTCGGCCCTTGCGGCCCGTGCAGCGAGATCCACGTCGACCTATCGCCCGGCGAGCCCGAGGTCGCCTGGGAGGAGGGGTCGGAGAGCGGCCGCTACCTCGAGCTCTGGAACCTGGTCTTCATGCAGTACGACCGGGACGAGGGCGGCGAGCTCCGCCCCCTGCCCAACCCGTCGATCGACACCGGCGCCGGGCTCGAGCGGCTGGCGGCGGTCCTCCAGGGCGTCGCCTCGAACTACGACTCCGACCTCTTCGTGCCGATCCTCGAGGCCGCCGGCGAGCTCGCCGGGGTCCCCTACCGGCCCTACCAGGGACCGGCCGGCGATCGGCCGGAGGACGTCTCCCTCCGGGTCGTCGCCGACCACCTGCGCTCGGTCGCCTTCCTGCTCGCCGACGGGGTCATCCCGGGCAACGAGGGCCGGGGGTACGTCCTGCGGCGGATCCTCCGGCGGGCGGTCCGCCACGGCATGCGCCTGGGGCTCGAGGAGCCATTCCTCCACCGGCTGGTGCCGGTCGTCGGCGAGGCCATGGCCGGCGCCTACCCGGAGCTCGCCGCCACCCGCGAAGCGTCGGCGGCGACCGTCCGCGCCGAAGAGGAGAAGTTCCTGGGGACGCTGGCGGCCGGGGCCCGGCAGGTGCAGGAGGAGGTCGAGGCGGCCCGGGCGCGGGGTCTCGACCGCGTGGCCGGCGAGCGGGCGTTCTGGCTCTACGAAACCCACGGCCTGCCGCTCGAGGTCATCCGGGAGATCGCCGAGGAGGAGCGGATGGGGCTCGACGAGGCGGGCTTCGAGCGGGCGCTCCGGGCGCAGCAGGAGCGCTC
>DATKCC010000431.1:0-3868 GCA_035513375.1 Thermoanaerobaculia bacterium
TTCTGGATGCCGCGCTACGTCCAGGCGGGCGCCGGCGACTACCCGCTCCAGATCCCCGAGACCCGCTCGATCGCGCTCTGGGCGCTCGATCACCCGAACGTCGGCGCGGTCCAGAGCTACCACAACTCCGGCCAGATGATCCTCCGCGGGCCGGGCGCGAAGCTCCAGCCGCCCTACCCGGGGCCGGACGTGCGGGTCTACGACCTGATCGGCGAGGAGGGGGAGCGCCTGCTGCCCGGCTACGACTACATGATCACCTGGAAGGACCTCTACACGGTCTTCGGCGACACCACCGACCACTTCTACAACGTCCACGGCGCGATCGCCCTGACCAACGAGCTCTACGAGGCGCCGGCCGACCTCGACGGCGACGGCGAAGTGACCCCGGAGGAGGAGATGAAGTTCAACGACCTCCTCACCCTCGGGCGGCAGTTCGTGCCCTGGAAGGAGGTCGACCACCCGCAGTACGGCAAGATCGAGGTCGGCGGCGAACGCCACGACGTCGGCCGGGTGCCCGAGGGCTGGATGCTCGAGCAGGAGGTCCACCGGAACAACGCCTTCGTCCTCTTCCACGCCCGCCAGCTCCCGAAGCTCTCGTTCGGCGAGCCGCAGGTCACGCGGCTCGACCGCAACCTGTGGCGCGTCGAGGTGCCGGTCTTGAACGACGCCGGCATCCCGACGGTCACCGCCATGGCCCGGCAGAACAAGCTCCACCGGCAGGACCTGGCGACGGTCGCGGGCGCCCGGGTGGTGGCGAGCGGCGTGGTCGACGACCCGTGGCTCGACAAGGTCAGCCTCCAGGAGCACCGGCCCGAGCGTCTGATGGTCGGCGGCGTCGACGGCTACTCGACCCGGCGGCTGTTCTTCCTGCTGGAAGGGAGCGGTGAGGTCACCGTCACCTACGACAGCGTCAAGGGCGGGAAGCTCGAGAGGGCCGTGCGGCTCGGCGAGCCGAATCCGTAGGGCGGCCTCGCTCCGTCGGCGGCCCGGGCGGAGGCGTGCGAGGAATCGCCGTCCCTCCGGCGGGGTTTGCCCATGACAGGATGACTTCGTCGCCGCCACCCAGCCGCCCCCCGATCGCTACGGCCCTGCTCCTCTGTCTGCTGGCCACGGCGGCGGTCCTGCCGCGGGCCGCCGGCTCGCAGCCGGAGGCGACCGAGGCCCGCCTCCTGGTCGAGCTGGTGGACGAGCGGGGCCGGCCGATCCGGGATCTCGAGGCCGGGGACCTCGAGGTCCGCGTGGGCGGCCACTCCGTGGCGGTGAGCTCCCTCGGGCCGGCCCGGCCGGAGCGGATCGCGCTCCTGTTCGACCTGCCGCTCCTCTCGACCGCTCAGGTCGTCGAGGCGGCCGGGGTTCTGGCGGAGCGGTCGGCGCGGCTGGCGGAGCTCGCACCGGTCGCCGTGCTGGTGGCCGAGCGGGATGCGCGGACCGTCCTCCGCTCGAGCGCCGACCCCGAGGCGCTGGCCCAGGCCCTGGGTGGCGTCGGCGTGCGCTACGGCGGCGGGGACGCCGTCGGGCAGGTACGCCGGGAGCTCCTCGAAGAGCTCGCGGCGACCGCCGGAAGCGCCCTCGGCCGCGTGCCGCCGGAGGTCGCGGAGCGGGCAGCGGAGGCCGCCCTCGAGGCGATCGCCGCCGAAGCCGACCTCCTCCGCAACCAGCGCGAGCGGCTCGTCGCGTGGGCCGCCGAGACGGCTCCCGGCGGCGCCGGTGCGGCGCGCGGGGCGGCCGGGGCCCTGGTCCTCGTGACCGGCGGCTTCGACGAGGACCCGCTGGCGTTCTACCGCGCCGCGCTCGAGGCCTACGGCCTCGAAGGCGCAGCGGCGGGGCTGGAGCGTCCGGTGATCCTGCCCTCCCTCGCCGAGGTGGCGCGGGTGCTCGCCGCTTACGGCTGGCTCGCCTTCCCCTATGTGCCGGGCGGCGAGGCCGGGGCCGCGGGCGTACCCCCGCCCTCGGAGCCGATCCGCGACAGCCTCCCCCGACCTGGCGCCAACCCGACCGACGCCGACGATCCCCAACGCCCGGCGCTCATCACCCCGCGGCTCGGCCGCCGGGAGCGGGACCGCTCCGAGGGGCCGCAGCCGCCGCCGGTCCGGGCAGGCCGGGAGGCGCCGGGCGCGCTGGCGGCAGCGACCGGCGGTGAGCTGGTCGGCGATCCGCTACAGCTCGCGGATCTCCTCGCCCGCCTCGACCGGCGTTGGGCGCTGAGCTTCCCGGTAGCCCCGGGAGAGCCGCGGGAGGTCGAGGTCCGGGCGGCCGCCCGCGGGCGGGCTGCCGGGGCGACCCTTCGCGCCTCGCAGTGGGTGGGCACGGTGCCGCCGGGCTCGGTTGCGGCGATGCGGGTGCGGCGCGTGCTCGACGGCCGGCTCGAGGAGGGCGGCGGGCTGCCGGTGGAGGCCGCATTCGAGGCCGCCCGAGCCGGAGTGGGGGAGGGGCGGCTCACCGTGCGGGTGGGCTCGCCCTCCGTCCGGCTCGAAGGGCCCGAGGGCGCACCGGAGGCCGGAGCCACCGGGCAGACCGGCACGAGCCTCCGGGCGACCGTCGGCGTCGCCCGAGAGGGGCGCGATCCACTGGTCTTCCACCAGATCGTCGAGCGGCCGGGAGACCCGGCCGAGGACGAGAGTCTGCTCCAGCTCCCGGTCACCCTCCCCGCAGGCGCCGAGAGCCGTGTCGCGGTCCTGGTCGAGGAGCTCTCGACCGGCCGCTGGGGCGCCGCCTTCGCGAGCCATGTCGAGGCCTCGCCGGAGGCCGCAGGCGCCGAGGCGGAGGCGGCCCTGCCCGACCTTCTGCCGTCGCCCCGGGTCGTCCGGCTGCTCGAGCCCCGGGAGCCCTTCGTCATGCGCCGGACCCAGATCTCGGCGGTGGTCTCCGATCCGCGAGTCGAACGGGTGGACTTCTACCTCGACGGCGAGCGCAAGGTGACGCGGGCGCAAGCGCCCTACCGGGCGGCCCTCGATTTCGGCGACCTGCCGCGGCCCCACCGGGTGGAGGCGGTGGCCTTCGACGCCGCCGGCGAGGTCCTGGGCCGGGACCTCCTCTGGGTCAACCAAGGGAGCGGCGGCTTCCGGGTGCGGATCGTCGAGCCGGTGCCCGCGGAGACCGGCAGCCGGGAGGCACCCCGGGTCGGCCCCCTCGACGTGGCGGCCGAGGTCACCGCGCCCCCTGACGCCCGGGTCGACCGGGTCGACTTCTACTGGAACGCCAAGCTCGTTGCGAGCCGCTTCGCCCCGCCATTTCGCCAGCGGGTGATTGTGCCGGAGGGCGCGCCGCAGGGGTTCGTCCGAGTGGTGGCACGGCTCGCCGACGGGTCGCTCGCCGAAGACGTGAGGTTCATGAACAGCCCCGGCACCGCCGAGCGGCTCGACGTCAATCTGGTCGAGATGTACGTCGTCGCGACCGACCGCGAGGGCCGGCCGGTCCCCGGGCTCGGACCCGCGGACTTCCGGGTCTACGAGCAGGGAAGGACGCGGGAGATCGCCACCTTCAGCGACGCCCGCGGCCTGCCGCTCACAGTCGGCCTGGCGATCGACTCCTCGGCTTCGATGTTCATCAAGCTCCCGGCGGTGGGTCTCGCCGCGGCCGGATTCGTCCTCGACTCGTTGGAGGACGGCGACCGGGCCTTCGTAGTCGGCTTCGGCGGTGAGCCGCAGCTCGCCCAGGAGACGACCGCAGATGCCCCGCGGTTGGTCCGGGCGATCGCGGGCTTGCGGGCCGACGGCCAGACCGCGATCTGGGAATCGATCGTCTACTCGCTGGTCCAGCTCCAGGGGGCGCCGGGCAAGAAGGCGCTCGTCGTCTACACCGACGGCGCCGACGAGGACGATGACTTCTCCTACCGCACGACCCTTCGCTTCGCCCGCGAGGTCGGGGT
>DATKCC010000432.1:0-8967 GCA_035513375.1 Thermoanaerobaculia bacterium
AGCTCCGCGAGGTCGGCCACAGTGGCGATCCTGGTCGCCGGGTTGTTCATCATCCCCGAGACCACCACCTCGCCCTCCTCGGCATTGAGCTCGACCACGCGCCCGGAGATCGGCGCGTAGAGGGTGGTCTTCGAGAGGTCGTCCATGGCCTTCGACAGGTTCGCCTCCGCCTGCTCGACGGCGTCTCGGGCTGCCTCCAGGCGGAGAGCGTCCGAGGCCAGCTGGAGCTCGCTCGCCTCGAGCTGCTCGGTCGAGAGGATGCCCTCCTCAGCCAGCCGGCGGGCGCGCCGGAGCCTGACCTCGGTATCGGCCCGGGCGACCTCGGCCTGGCGCACGCCGGTCTGGGCCTGGCGCAGCTGCGCCCGCCAGCTATCGGCCGTCGCGACGAACGTCTCGCGCTCGAGCTCGAGGAAGGGCTGGCCGGCCCGGACCGTCTCTCCCTCCTCGACGTAGAGCTTGTCGATCTTGGCCACCACGTGAGCGGACAGGTCGATCGAGACCCGCGCCCTGACCTCGCCGCTCGCCTTGACGACCTCGGTGATGTCCTGGCGCTCCACCGGCTCGACGTAGACCCGCTTCCCGCGGTCGCCGCGGGCGCCCCGCAGCGAGGCGAAGACGATCGCCCCGAGGGCCAGGACGACCACGATCCCTACGACGACCTTCTTCATCGGCACCGCCCTAGGTAAACAGCGCCGCGAGGCCGAGCTTGACGCCGATCCAGACCAGCCAGGCGGCGCCGACGATCCCCGCGGCCATGCCGGTCGAGACCCGCGCGACCACGCGGTAGCCGACGACCAGCAGGATCACGCTCCAGACGGAGAACAGGTCGAGGCTGGAGAGCAAGGCCACCACGGCTCCGGAAGCGTCCTCCGGAGCCAGGAAGCCCAGGTTCGAGGCGAGGAAGGACCCCCGCTGCGCCGCCTCGGGATCGATCGACTCCTGCCCCAGGACGACCGGGATGGCGAGCAGGGCGGAGAGCGCCTGCGGCACGAAGCCGTGGAGAGTGACCGAGAAGCTCTGCGGGAAGGCGAGGTCGCCGCCGGCCAGACGGAAGGAGACCCAGAACAGGAGCGCGACGACGAGGTAGGCGAGCACCGAGAAAGCGACGCCGAAGACCGGCGTCCAGGGTGCGATCCGCCGGTTCCACACCATCGCCTGCTCCACCTGCTCGTCCAGCGCCTCGCCGCGCAGACCCATACGCTCGGCGAAGGTCTCCTCCACCATCTGCCGCTGGGCGTCGGCGTCGATCTTCTGGACCACGAGGTAGCCCAGGGCGCCTGTCAGGGCGAGAAGCACCACCAGCACAACGCCCCAGGTGGGCCGCTCGGCGATCTTCTGAAACGTGGCGGTCGGCGCCCAGAGGACTCCGCCCAATCGCTTCAAGCTCTCCATGCTTGGTCCCCCCCCAAGGATCGACCGTAAGGCCGAGGAGGTCTCGGCCGTAGGAGACTACGCAGGGCTGCCGGCGATCATTCGCGCCAGAAAGCCAGGCTCGACCACCCGCCGTGGCGCTTCCAGTCCGGCACCGCGCCCTCGAGCTCTACGCCCTTCTGCTCGAGGAGCCTGCCGATCGAGCGGTAGAAGTCCGAGAGCGCTCGCCGGTAGGTGGTCACGGCGCTCACCTCGCGGCTGCGCGCCTGGGTCAGGTCCTCCTGGATCTCGAGCACCCGGAAGCTCGACGACATGCCGTTCTCGTAGCGCTTGCGCTCGGCCTCGAGGTTACGCTCCTCGAGCCGCCGCGAGATCCCGGCCGAGTCGATCTGCTTGGCCGCGGTCTCCACCCGCCGGGCCGCCGCCCGCACTTCGGTCACGATCTGCTGTTGGAGCTGCTCGAGCTCGACCAGGCCCTGCTCGAGGGCGAGGTCGGAGATCACCCGCTGCGCCCGCCGGTCCCGGTTCTGGAGCGGGTAGGAGAACAGGACCTGCACCTGATAGCGGTCGAAGTCCCGGTCCAGGACCTGCTCGAAGGCGTCGCTGTAGCCGCCCTGGGTGGCTGGGATCAGCACCTCGCCGGTCTCCGGGTCGACGACCTCGGGGCCGGTCCCGGAGAGGCCGCCGAGGCCGTAGTTGAGGCGCAGGTCGAGCTGCGGCAGGGCCTGGTTGCGGAAGAACCGGGAGTCGATCTCCAGAGCGTCGATCCGGTAGATCTGGGAGGCGATCTCGGGGCGCTGCGACAGCGCGGTCCGGATGGAGTCCTCGAGGTCGAGCTCGACCCGCGGGGTCTCGGGGTCGGTCACCGGCACGATCGGGCGGTCCCAGAGCTCGCCCTGGTCGAGGTGGAGGAGCAGCCGGAGCTGGTCCTCGGCGTCGCCGATCGTGGCCTCCGCCCGGATGATGTCCTCCTCGCGGTTGGCGATCCCGGCCTCGCTCGAGATCAGCTCGAGTGGCGCCAGGGTCCCCACGTCGACGCGCACCTGGTTCTGGTCGTGAAGCACCTGGGCGAGGCCCAGGGACTCCTGGGCGACGACGAGCTGATTTCGCGCCTCGACCAGGTTCCAGTAGGCCAGCTCCACGCTGTTGACGGCTTCGGCCAGGCGCTGCTCGAACAGCTCAGTGCTCTGGGCTGCGGCGACGCGCGCCACCATGATCCGCCGCTCGGTCGGCAGCCTGCCGAACCCGCGGAGAAGAGGTTGGCTGTAGCTCAGGTCGGTGCGGGTCGAGTACAAGGGGTTACGGAACACGTTCTGGCTGTTGGTCTCCTGGGTGAACCCGGTCGCCGCGAGCTCCGCCAGGCCGCCAAGGGGGGTGAGCTGGGAGAGCCCGAGGCGGTAGAACTCGCTCTTGGTGGCGGTGATCGGCACGCCCTCGACCGCCGCCACGGTCGGCGAGGTCTCGTCGTCGAGCTGGGCGGAGGTCGAGAACAGGGTGTCGTAGATCCCGAGGCTCTGGAGCACCCCTTCGCGGGTCTGGATCCAGTTGTAGCGCTCGATGACCAGGCCGAGGTTCCGCCGCAGGGCGATCTCGACCGCCTGGTCGAGGGAGAGCTGAATGCCGTCCTCCCGGACCTCGAGCCCCGCGGGCTCCAGCTCTTCGATCGGCATCGGCTCGAGGCGGACCACCTCGCCGCTCGCCGGCAGGGCCGGCAGGAGCAGCGCGCCGGTCGCGAGGGCCGCGATCAGGGAGGCGCCGCAAGCGCCTCCGGCTCCGATCGCCGGCGGCTTCGAACGCAGTCGTCTTTGAATCCGTATCATTCCGTCCCTACCCTTGGGTTCGCTGTTCAGGAGTGTGCGCGGGCCGGTGGCCGCCTCCATCCTCTACGCCGCCCGCGCCCGAAGGTTTCCACCCTCGGCGCGGATTTGCAAGCGGCGGGCGCCATCAGCCGCTCTCGCCCCGCCAGGCCGAGGCCGGCAACCGGGGCACGGCCGCGAGGAGCTGGGCGGTGTAGGGGTGGGCGGGACGGGCGAAGAGCTCGTCCGTGGGCGCCTCCTCGACCACCCGTCCCGCGTGGAGCACCACCACCCGCTGGGCGGTCCGCTCGACCACGGCGAGGTCGTGGGCGATGAGCAGGACCGCCAGGCCGAGCTCCTCCTGGAGGCGTCGCAGGAGGCCCAGGACCTGGGCGCGCACGGAGAGATCGAGGGCCGACACCGGCTCGTCGGCGACCAGCAGCTCGGGCTCGGTGGCCAGGGCGCGGGCTATGCCGATCCGCTGGCGCTGGCCTCCGGAGAGCTCGTGGGGGAACCGCTCCGCGGCCCGGCCGGGCAGGCCCACGCGCGCCAGGAGCTCGGCCGCTCGCTCGCGGCGGCCGGCTGCGGAGGAGAGCTCGTGCGCCGCCAGCGGCTCGGCCAGGAGCTCCCCCACCCGCATCCGCGGGTTCAGGCTGTCCTGGGGATCCTGGAAGACCATCTGGAAGGCGCGCCGCCGGCGGCGGAGCTCGCGGGGCCTCCAGGCGAGGACGTCCTCGCCGTCGAACCGCACTGTCCCGGCGTCGGGCTCGACCAGGCGGACCAGGCACCTGCCGGCCGTGGTCTTGCCGCTGCCCGACTCCCCGACCAGAGCCACGCATTCACCCCGCCCGACTGCCAGGTCGACGCCGTCGAGGGCGCGGACCTCGGCGCCGGCGCCGCCCAGCCCGAAGGCCCGCCCCGCCGGCCGGAAGGTCTTGACCAGACCGCGCGCTTCAACCAAGGCCGTCATCCCGCGGCTCCGGCGGCCTTCCGTGACCCGGAGACGGGCGCGGCCGCCTCGAGCAGGGCCCTGGTGTGGGGGTGCTCGGGGCGGCTGAACAGCTCCCCCACCGGCCCCTCCTCGACCAGCCGGCCGCGGTACATCACCAGCGCCCGATCGCAGGTCTGGGAGACCACGGCGAGATCGTGCGTGACCAAGAGGACCGCCAGCCCGAGCTCCTCCCGGAGGCTCCGGAGCAGGTCCAGGATCTGCGCCTGGACGGTCACGTCGAGGGCGGTCGTCGGCTCGTCCGCGAGCAGCAGCGCGGGGCCGCAGGCGAGGGCCATGGCGATCACCACCCGCTGGCGCTGGCCGCCCGAAAGCTCGTGCGCGTAGGCGTCGAGGCGCCGCCCGGCGCCGGCGAAGCCGACCCGGTCAAGGAGCCGCAAGACCTCGGCCCGGGCGGCGGAGCGGCCGAGGCGGTGGTGGGCGCGGATCGCCTCGGCGACCTGAGCCCCGACGGTGAAGGCCGGGTTGAGCGCGGTCATCGGTTCCTGGAACACCATGGCGATCCGCCGTCCCCGGACCCGGCGCATCCCCTCCTCGGAGAGGGCCGCCAGGTCGCTACCCTCGAGCAGCACCCGCCCGCCGGCGATCCGCACTCCGGGCGGTAGGAGTCGGAGGATGGCGTAGGCAGTCAACGTCTTGCCGGCTCCCGACTCGCCGACCAGGCCGACCATCTCCCCGCTGCCGATCGTGAACGAGACCGCCCGCACAACCGGCTGCGGCGCGGCCGATCCGTCACCGCCACCCGGAGCGCCGGGCACGGTCACGGTCAGCCGGTCGAGCTCGAGCAGCGGGGCCATCGAGCCGAAGCCGCTCAGCCTGCGAGCCCGCGCAGCCAGTTGACGATCAGGGGAACTCCGTAGCCGGTCGCGCCATTCGAGCCGTTGTCCTCCTTCGCGACCTGGGCCGGGCCGGCGATGTCGAGGTGGGCCCAGCGCCGGTGCTCGCCCAGGAAGCTCGCCAGGAAGGCCGCGGCGGTGTTCGCCCCGCCCCACCGGCCGCCGGTGTTCTTGAGGTCGGCGTGGGTCCCTTGCATCTCCTCGGCGAACTCCGGCCAGAGCGGCAACCGCCAGAGCCGCTCGCCGCCGGCCTCGGCCCCCGCCAGAAGCCCGGCGGCGAGCTCGTCGTCCGGGCTGTAGAGACCCGCACCGTGGTGCCCCAGGGCCACGACACAGGAGCCGGTCAGCGTGGAGAGCTCGACCAGCGCGTCGGGGCCTTGCTCCACCGCGAGCGCGAGCGCGTCCGCCAGGATCAGCCGGCCCTCGGCGTCGGTGTTCAGAATCTCGACCGTCTTACCGTTGTAGCAGCGGAGGATGTCGCCCGGACGGTAGGCCGCGCCGTCGGGCATGTTCTCGGCGAGCGGCAGGTAGAGGCGGAGCCGCAGCGGCAGCTCCAGCCGGACCGCCGCCCGCGCGATCCCCAGCACCGTGCAGGCGCCGCTCTTGTCGTACTTCATCTCGTCGAGGCGCGCCGCGGGCTTGATCGAGATCCCGCCGGTGTCGAAAGTGACCCCCTTGCCGACGAGGGCGACCACCGGCCCAGCCGACCCCCACTCCGCCAGGACCAGGCGGGGCGGGTGGGCGGAGCCCCGGCCGACGGCTAGGATCCCCTCCATCCCCCGCTCCGCGAGCTCGCGAGGGCCGAGAACCTCGACCGCCATGCCATGCTCGACGGCGATCTCCCGGGCCCGCTCCTCCATCCACGGCGGGCTCGCCACATTGCCGGGGGTGTTGGCGAGGTCGCGCGAGAGCGCCACGCCCTCGGCGATCGCGCTGGCCACCCTCTCCGCCCCGCGGTAGGCCTCCGCTTCGCCCGCCGGCGGAAGGACGGATACCTGCCGCAGCCGGACGGCCTCCCCCTCCGGAACCTCCCGGTAGCGGTCGAACCGGTACGCGCCCAGCGCGAGCCGGCGGCAGACGCGCTCGGCGGCCGCGGGGCCCCTCGACTCGGCGCAGTCCGGCAGGGCCCAGACCGCCCGCTCGACGCCGTTGGTGCGCAGGCTCTCCAAGCCGCGATCGAGCCAGCAGGCGAGCTTTCGCGGGTCCAGGTCCTGGCGCTTGCCCAGGCCGTGGAGGACCACCGCGGCGACCGCTCCCCGCTCACCCTCCACCGTCGCCTCCACCGCCTGCTTCTCGCGCCCGCGGAACCCGGACCGGCCGGCCGCCCGCCGGAGCGCACCCGCGACAGCTTCCGGCAGGTCAGGAAGACCGGGGTCCTCCCCTTCGAAACAACCGGCGAGCAGCACCTCGGCTTCGGGTACGCCGTCCCCGGCGATGTCCACTCGAACGAGCTCCGGCATCGAATCCACTCCTCTCTACGACGATCGCAGCGCAAGTCCTGAAATGGAGTCTAAGCTCCGCCTCGGACCACGTCCAGACCGCGCGGGAACGGTATGCTATACGCCCGCCATGAGCCTGAGCGCGATCCTGCCCCATCTCCAGGGCCCCTTCAGCTTCCTCAGGCCCGAGGAGGAGGAGCTCCGGCGGATTGTCGCCGCCGGGCGCTTCAGCCTTCCCCGACCCCAGCCGATCTACCTCGAGGACGAGGGCGCCACGCCGCTCCAGGGCTTCCCCGTCCTGGTCTCGGACAGCCTCCGCGCGCTCCGGGAATCCCTCATCCAGTACGTCCTCCAGGAGGAGAGCTCCCAGGTGGGGATCCTCCGGCGAGCGCCCGGGGACCGCAAGGCCTACGGCCAGGCCTGGGAGAGCTACCGCGCCCAGCTCTGCCGGGCGGTCGAGAACTCCACCGTCTCGAGCCACGGCCGGCATTTCCCGGAGCTCT
This sequence comes from Thermoanaerobaculia bacterium, assembly GCA_035513375.1. Lineage (GTDB taxonomy): Bacteria > Acidobacteriota > Thermoanaerobaculia > Multivoradales > DATKCC01 > DATKCC01. The sequence goes on from DATKCC010000432.1 coordinate 6,955, forward strand.
TCTGGCTGCACCATTCGCTCGACCTGGCGGCGTTGCTCAAGGAGACCCCTCGGCGGGTGACGCGCGCGGATCCGGAGCTCGGCCGAAGCCACGGCGACGAGATCCGTTTCCGGGTCTACGACCGGTACGTCGACCGGCTGCAGACGGCGATGTACGACCTCGTGCAGCGGGTCGCCGCGGAGACCGACGAGCTCGAGGAGGAGATCTTTCCACGCCTCCTGACCCGGATGGTCGACAACGTCCTGGTCTTCACCGAGGACCACATCAGTCCCAACCTGGGCGAGCTCAACAGCTACTTCGCCGGCCACCTGCGGCTCGACGGCCGGGACCTGCGCCAGCGGCTCGAGGCCCTGGCCGCCTGGCATCGGGCGCGGCTAGCCGAGGATGGGGAGCTCGGCCGGGTGGTCCGGCAGCTCCTGGGCGGCGACCCCGATAGCGACCGGGACCTGATGGTCCGGTGCGGCTACGTGACCTACCTCGCCGGGCTGCCCGGTTACGATGCCCAGACGCTGCTGCCCGGGCCCCTGGTCCAGGTCTGGGAGCGGCTGCTGTGGAAGCTCAAGGAGTTCGAGCTGTTCCACGCCCTCCGCCGCCTGGCGGTGCCGGTGCAGCGCTCCGGCGACCGCTTCGTCACCAGCCGCGACGCCCTGAACCGCACTCTCGTCGGACGCACCGAGCTGCCGCTCTCCTCGACCACCCGCCCCTACGACTTCACGGCGCCCTGGGTGGTCGACCCCCAGGTCCACCGCTTCGGGATGATCTACGACATCTCCGATTTCTCGGACGTCGTCGAGGTCCTCCGGCGTTCCGGGGCCGAGACCCAGGACAACGCGTTCCGGGAGATGTTCCGGTTCCAGCGCCGGGTCAACCTGATGGCCGACGGCAAGCGGCTGAAGCTCGAGAAGTACCTGGGCGACGGCGCCTTCTACTCGAGCCGCCGGGGCCAGCGGCTGCTGGTCGCGGCGATCGGCGCGCAGCGGCTCTACGCCCAGGCGCTCGCCGGCGGCTTCCCCTTCGACCGCGGGATCCGGATCGCTCTCAACCATGGCCAGTACCGGCTGATCCCGATCCACGTCACCGAGAGCGGCGCCGATCGCTACGAGTTCTTCGGCCACGGCCTGGTCGAGCTCTCTCGGCTGACCACCGGTAAGGCCATCCGCGAGATCGAGGAGATCCGTACCATGCTGGTCAACCTGGGGTACCGGGAGGACGTGGTCCACCGGTTCTTCGCCCCGGTCCTGGAGCGCAACGTGGACACCATCGATCGACAGGAAGAGGCGCGGCGCTTCCACGCCTACGTCAACCGCAACGGCTATCTGGTCAACGAGGGCATCGTCGCCACCGCCCAGTTCCTCGAGCAGCTCGACGCCGAGAACCGTTTCGAGGACCTGCGCCGGGCGGTCGAGGGTGACCGACGCTATGTGGCGATCGAAGCCATCGACCGCTCCGCGGCCGGCGGCCCGCCCGGCCGCACGCCCGCCCGGCCGGGCAAGCCGGCGAAACTGGTCGTGGGCCTGCGCAAGCTCGGGGTCGCCTCGCTCAAGGGGCTCGAACGGCTGCCGGTCTTCGAGGTCGTCGACCTGGGCCACCGGAGCTTCGCCGAGCTCGACCCGATGCACGGTCCAGGGCTGATGGCGGCGATCGAGCGGGAGCTCGCCGCCGAGCGTCAGGGCCGCCAGCCGGCGGTCGGAAGCCGGAGCGGGTCATGAAGGCGCTCGTCCGGACCGAGCTTCCCGGGCTGCCGCCGCCCTTCCGAGGCAAGGTCCGGGACGTCTACGACCTGGGCCGGGAGCTCCTGATCGTCTCGACCGACCGGATCTCCGCCTACGACCACGTCCTCCAACCCGGGATTCCGGACAAGGGGAAGGTCCTCCATCAGCTCTCGGCCTTCTGGTTCGAGCGCCTGGCGGATGTGGTGCCCAACCACCTGATCGCGACCCGGCTCGAGGAGTTTCCCGCCGAGCTCCGGGCGCGGCTCGCCGGCGAGGCGCCGAGCCTCGCCGGCAGGACCGC
>DATKCC010000433.1:0-4125 GCA_035513375.1 Thermoanaerobaculia bacterium
GGTCGTCTTCCCGGTGCTCGGCTCCCAGCGGGTGATCTCGGTGATCTACACCGACAACGGCGAGAACGAGAGCCCGATCGAGGACATCGACATCCTGGAGCTCGCCACCGCCCAGGTTGGGATGGCGTTCGAGAACGAGCTCCTCAGAAAGCAACTCTCCCAACAGACCTGAGACGAAGGCTAAGGATCGTAGGGGCGGAGCTTGCCTCCGCCCGCGCTCCAGCGACCACCGCCGCCCCGGGAGGACCCTTCGGCTGCGCTCAGGGCGGCGGACGAGCTCCTCCCCTACCGGTTCCCCATCGGGTTGAACGTGACTTCGGTGTAACCCGCGGGTACCTCGTAGGTGCCGGCGGGCGCGGCGGCTTGCTCGGCCGAGACCAGCTCCTCCTTCGAGGCGAACTTCCCGCCCATCCCTTCGATCGTGGTCTCGCTCACGACCGGGATACCCTGGACCTTAAGCAACTCGTCGACCGCGCTCGCGCCGCCGGGCTCGAGCGCTCCCCTGGCGGCGAAGAGGCCGCGGAAGGCCCCGAGGTCGGTGCCGATCTCCTCGGTGGCCCAGACCGTCGAGTCGAGCTTCATCCCCAGCTGGTTCTCCATGTGGACGTCGTAGCGGCGGGAGCTCCAGCCGTTGATCTCCTTGCGCTCGTCGGTCGGGGTGACCGTGGCGTTCATCGACATCTGATCGAGGAAGCCCTCCATCTGGGCGCGGGTCTCGGCCGGCAGCAGGGCGAGGAAGTCGATCGGGAGCGACAAGGTCGAGAAGGTCTCCGCCGGGTGGTCGATGAGGTAGAGCTTGTTCTGGTCGCTGCGGTAGAGGAAGGCGTTCTCGCCGTCGTCGCGGAGCACCCGGTCGTCGGTGAACCAGAAGGTGATCGTCTTGTCCTGGGCCGGCTGGCTCTGGCCCATCATCTGGAAGGCGTCGGTGTGGCTCTTCATCTCGAGCCGGGTGTCGGCGGCGGCGGCCGCGGCTAGGACGGGGGCGACCGCGAGGGCGACCGTCAGGGTCAGGGTCGAGATGGGTTGCGGAACACGCATGGAGTGCCTCCGTAGGTTGAGGTGCGATCTTATCGCGGCTGCGCGGTCGCCGGGATCTCCGCGATCGACTCGGCCTCGATCGGTGCGGCAAGCCGCACCCTGCGGGGGGTAGGTGGCTCGGGCTTGACTCGTCAACTACCTTGGTAGTACTATCGCGGTCGTCATGACCGCGAGACACCGGCTCGGAGACCTTCAGCTCGCCATCCTGAGGGAGCTCTGGCGCCGCGGTGAGGCGAGCGTGACCGAGGTGCACGCCGCGCTCGAGGGCGAGCGGGGGCTGGCGCCCACGACCATCGCGACGATGCTCCGGAAGCTGGAGGACAAGGGTGCCGTAACCCACCGCGCCGAGGGCCGTAAGTTCATCTACCGGCCCGCCGTGAGCGAGGCCGCGGTCCGGCGGACCATGGTGGGCGAGCTGACCGAGCGCCTCTTCCGCGGCGAGGTCACGGCCCTGGTGAGCCACCTGCTCGCCGAGCACGAGGTCGACGCCGAGGAGGTTGAGCGCCTGAAGGCGGTCATCGCTCGCCACGAGTCGAGCCTCCCCTCGCTTTCCGGGCCCGGCCCCGGACCCAGCCGACCGCGACATGAACCGGAGGAACGTTGACCATGCCGATCGCCGCCTTCCTGTCCCAGCTCGGACCGGGCCTCTTCTTGGCCTGGCTCGCCACTTACCTGGTCCACTCGACGCTTCTGATCGGCGCCGCTTGGGTGGCTTCCCGGCTCCTCCGAGGGCGGGCGCTCGTGGTCGAGGAAGCCTTCTGGAAGGCCGCCCTCGTCGGCGGCCTCCTCACCGCTGCGGCCCAGACCGCGCTGGCCGGCTCGGCTGCTCCCTCCCCGCTCGCGGCAGGGCATCTGGGCCCTGCGGTCGCGGTAGTTGCACGCGCCCCGGTGACCGAGCTCCCGGCCGGAGGGCCCGACGCGCTGCCGGCGCCCGATCCCCGGCTGTCGAGGCTGACCGCGGTCCTCCCGGGTTGGCAGCGCCTCCTGCTGGCCGGCTGGCTCCTGGGCGCGGTCGGCCTGGCCGCCGGCCTGGGGGTCTCCTGGGTGCGGCTCCGGCTGCGCCTGCGGAGCCGCCGAGAGGTCGCAACCGGTCCGGTGCGGGAGCTCTTCGACGGGTTGGTCGCGCAGACCGCGGTCGGACGAGCCCGCCGGGTCCGGCTCACCGGGTCTCCTGCCCTGCCGGTGCCGGTGGCCCTCGGCGTGGGCGAGCGGGAGATCTGCCTCCCGCGCAGGGTCCTGACCGAGCTCGGCGAGCGCCGCCAGCGGGGGCTGCTCGCCCACGAGCTGGCCCATCTCGAGCGCCGGGACCCGGCGTGGCTCCTGGCCGCGCGGGCGATCGAGTGCCTGCTCTTCCTCCAGCCCCTCAACCGCCTGGCGCGCTCGCGCCTCCAGGAGATCTCCGAGCTCCGGTGCGACTCCTGGGCGGTCGCCGTCACCGGCGACCGGGTGGGCCTCGCCCGTTGCCTGACCGAGGTCGCCGGCTGGCTCGCCGACCGGCCCGGGGAGAGAGGCGCCACCCTGCCGGTGCCGGGGATGGCCAGGAGCCGCAAGCGCCTGGGCGAGCGGGTGAAGCGCATCCTGGAGGACCCGGCGGAGGAGCCGACGGCCCGGCGCCGGTGGCTGCCGGCCGCCGCCGGCGCGCTGCTCCTCGCTGCCGCCGTCCTGGTCCCGGGGCTCGCGCCGCCGAGCTTCGCCGTCCCTCAGCAAGGCGGGTCGGAGGCGGCCGCTTCGGAGACCGGCGGACCCGCGGCCTCCCGGGAAGGCGAAGGTCCGGGAGGCGGGCCGGCCGAAGGCCGGGCTCCCGAGGACTTCCAGTACGAGTATCACTACGACATCGATGTCGATCACGACTTCGATTTCCAGCACGACTTCGACTTCCAGCACGACTTCGACTTCCAACACGACTTCGACTTCCAACACGACTTCGACTTCCAGCACGACTTCGACTTCCAACACGACTTCGATCTCGATTTCGACGCCGACGGGATCGCCCAGTCGGTGGCCGAGGCGTTGGCGGCCGCCGAAGCCTCGCTGCTGGACCCGGACGAGCTGGCCGCGATCGTGAGGGAGACACGGGAAGCGATGGGGGAGAAGGAGTGGGCCCGCATCCAGGCCGAGATCGAGCGCGCCCGCGAGGAGCTCGAGCGCGCCAACCTCCACTACGGTGAGGATCTCGAGGCCGAGCTCCGGCGGGCGCACGAGGAGCTCGAGCGCGCCCGCGAGGAGCTCCTCGGAAGCTCGGCCGCGTATGGTCGCGGCGTGGCCGAGGAGCTCGAGCGCGCACGCGAGGAGCTCCAGCGGGCGCACCGGGAAGTCCAAGAAGGGCTCAACCGCGACCTCCGAGTCGAGCAGGAGGAGGTCCTCCGGGAGCTGGAGCGCGCCCGCGAGGAGGCCCGCCGCGAGCTGGAGGTCGAGCGCCGGGAGCTCGAGGAGGAGCGGCGCGAGTTCGAACGGGAGCGCGAGCAGCTCGAGAAGGAGCGGCGTCGGGAGGCGCCGCCTCCCCGATCCCCAGAACGTTGACCGGTGCGCCAAGGCGCACCCTACGATCGGTCGGAGGCTCCTGGGATCGGCGCGGGGGGGTGACCCGGGGCTCAGCTCGCGGATTCGGGCAGGCGAACGCCGCGCCGGGCCAGCACCGCCTTCAGGCGGCCATAGAGCTTCGCGCCCAGCAGGTTCTCGGCCGCGTAGGTGACGTCGCGGATCACCACGCGGAGGTCTTCCGAGCCGCTCCAGTGCTTGCGGGCGTAGGGCTCGAGCTCGCCGCTGAAGGCCTGGGCGAGGACCGCAGTGGCGAGCACCAGGTCGTCGACGAAACCGCCGATCCCGAGGAACGCCTCTGGCAGCAAGTCGATCGGCAGCACGAAGTAGGCCAGCGCGCCGGCGATCAGCATCCGGGCCTGGGCCGGGACCTCCTTGTCGAGGGCCAGGCGCACCAGCAGTATGAAGACGTCCGGCACCAGCAGGAGGGCGCGGACGGTCCCTTCCGCCCAGCGGCCGCCCCGCTTCTCCACCGCCTCGACGACCCGCACCCGCAGCCGGTCGTAGAAGGAGAGGAGCCCCTCGCTCGGGAGCTCCGAGAGGTCGACC
>DATKCC010000434.1:0-2264 GCA_035513375.1 Thermoanaerobaculia bacterium
GCGACCGTCCGCTCGCCCGCGGCCGAGACCAGCCGCACCCGCGCCCCGAGGGCGGCCAGCATCGGCGCCGAGTCGCTCGCCGAGTGCGCCCAGCAGCGGGGCGAGCTCGGGGCGACCCAGCAGACCGTCCCGGCCTCCTTCATGCAGTAGTCGATCGAGCGGCGCCACTCCTCGGTCTGGTTGTAATAGGTGCACCGGGTGTCGACGCAGACGTTGCCGCCGATCGTCCCCATGTTGCGCAGTGGCGGCGAGGAGATCGACTCGACCGCTCGGGCGAGGGCCGGGTAGCGCTCGCGGACGGCCGGGTGGGAGGCGACCTCGTCGAGGGTCGCGGTGGCGCCGAGCCGGAGCTCAGAGTCGGCGTCGATCCCGCGGAGCTCGGGGATCCCCGCGAGGGCGACCACCACCGCCGCCGTCTGGTGGCGCCGCTTCATGTTCGGCCAGAGGTCGGTCCCGCCGGCGACCGGCCGGACCCGCGCGGCCTGGAGCGTGGCGCCGGCCGGCCGGCTTGCCCCGGCACCGGCTCCCTCGGCGGCCCCCTCTCCAGCCCCCTCGCCCTCCAAGATCGCCGCGGCGTCCGCGAGCGTCCTCGGCCGGCGGAGCTCGAACGGGGGCAGTCGGAGCATGGCGGCAGCCAGTGTACAACGCGGGCGACAGGGCGATTTCCGAGCGGGTCGTGAGCTTGAAGGGGCCGAGCTCTGTCTCGGCCGGAGCGGGGGAATACAATGTCGTCCGAGGTCCCTGGCCATGCCCCGCTTCGAGCGCTACATCGGCGTCCGCTACTCCGGGCGCAAGCTCCCCACCGACTCGATCCGGGGGCTGCGCGTCTTCGCCTCGCGGGGCGACAACGAGCCCTACCAGGAGTGGGACCAGCGCGGCGCCGAGGGGCGCTGGAGCCGGCGCGACCTCGCCGAGTGGCTGCTCGAGGAGCTCGGCGGCGAGCAGCCGGCGGTGGTCGGCCTGAGCCACGCCTTCTCCTTCCCCCAGAGCTACATGGACCGGCACGACTTGAAGGGCTGGGACGACTTCCTGCGGGATTTCGAGCAGCACTGGCCGACCCAGCGGCTGTCGGTCCGGGAGCTCCTCCCCGGCAACGTCCGCACCGGCGACCCGGACGAGCGCCGGCTGACCGGCCGTTGGGCGGGCCCCCAGCCCGGCGGGATCTTCCGCTGGGAGCGCCAGGACGGCCTCGCCAAGGCGTCCCACGCCGGGATCCCGTGGCTCGACTACCTGCGCCGCGGCGCCGCGGCGGTCCACTTCTGGCCCTTCGACGGTTTCGAGGTTCCCGCGGGGAGCTCGGTCGTCGCCGAGGTCCGCCCGGCCCACCTCCACCAGCGCTACCCGAGAGAGGACGGCTCGCGCGAGGAGCAGGAGGCCTACGCGATCTGCGCCTGGCTCCGGGACCGCGACCGCCAGGGCCTGCTCGAGCCCTACTTCACCCCGCCGCTCTCGGGGAGCGAGCAGGCCCGGGCGCAGCTCGAAGGCTGGATCCTCGGGGTGGCGTAGCTCAGAGCCGGTCCCGCAACCCGTCGACACCCTCGGCCGTGGCGCAGTGGTCGCAGCAGAAGTACCGCCCGTGCGCCTCCAGCCCGTGCCCGACGATCGGCGTCTCGCACCGCTCGCACCGCGGAGCCAGGGAAGCGATGGCGCACTCGAAGCTGTCGAAGGTGTGGCTCACGCCGTCCTGCACCACCTGGAAAGTCTTGTCGTAGTCGTTGCCGCAACGATCGCAGATCGGCATCTCGTCTCCTCTCGTGTCCCCGGCGATGTCCGCCTCGCCGAGGGAGAGGAGGCAAGCTCCGTGCCGGCGTCGCTGGGTCAGGCATTCGAGGTTGTTCTCGAGCCTGACCTGCCTCTCTGGTCGCCAAGCGTAGGGTAGGGTGCGGCTTGCCGCACCGATCAGAGGCGATCTCGGCCCTCGTCTAGTGCGGCAAGCCGCACCCTACACTTGATGCGCTGCGGCAGATGGCGGTCAGACCATTGGAGATACGAGGGTATTCCCTCCTGTGATACCCTGAGCGCCAATGAAGGTGGGAGTTTCGCTTCCCGAAGATCTCTTGGAGTTCGCCGACGCCGAGGCGAAGAGCCGGGGTACCACGCGCTCCGGGCTCCTGGCGCAGCTCCTGGAGGCGGAGCGGGTTCGCGAGCAGGTACGGCGCTACATCGACCGGCACGGTTGGGACGTGGCGGAGGACGAGGAGTCCTGGCGCCGGTACCAGCGGCAGCGAGCCGCCGAGGAGTACGGTGGCGACGACTGGTGAGGA
>DATKCC010000435.1:0-4508 GCA_035513375.1 Thermoanaerobaculia bacterium
GCCCGACCCTTACGCTGCTCCGCTTCGGGCGCTTCAGGAGGTGGTCTGATGGACCCCATCGACCACCTGCTGGCCCGGCTGGCCGAGGTCCGCGCGGCCCAGCCCGACCCCGGCGACATCGGCGCCCCAAACGAGCGCGAGAGGGTCGCCGAGCGGAACGGCCTCCTCGACCGCTTCCGTACCAGCATCACGGCGCGCCGTCGCCGGGTCGAGGAGACCGCGGAGAAGGTGGTCGCGCTGAAGGTCGAGCTCGCCCGGTGGGCCAAGGTCGAGGCCCGGATGGAGCTGGAGCTGACCGCGGCCGAAGAGCGGGTCGCGGCGATGCCGAATTCCGTGCAGGGGCGCGAGCGCCGTCAGGTCGAAGGCGGCGTGACCGCGCTGGCGCAGCAGGTCGCGTGGGCTCGAGACGGCTTGCCTCGAGACGGCGGCGTGATCGTCAGCTGCGAGCCGTTCGACAGCGCTTTCCGGGCGAGCTTCGGGGTGCTGCCGCACGAGTCCGCCGCCCAGCCGGCGCCCGAGCTCCGAGCGCGACTCGACATGCTGGAGCCGGGGCTGTTGACGGCCCAGGCGGATCTCGACCGCGAGCTGGCGAGCCTCGACCAGGTGCTCGCCGAGCTGGCGCAGCAGGCGGCATGAACGAGATCCCGGCGGGGCTGCCGGTGGGGCATGCCTCCTTCACCGCCCGCGGCTTCGGCTTCCTCGCAGGGCGCCCCGAGGGCCGGGGTAGGGCGCCCAGTTCTCGAGCTCGGCGGCACTCCAAGAAGCCTCCGGGGGCAGGCTTCGCCAGCGCCGACGCGTGGTCGGCCGCGGCGAACAGGCGCGGGACCGCCGACTTGGTTCCTTCCCGCCGCCTGAGCCCCACCTTCGACCCGCGGCTCTTGTAGCCGCGCTTCGAGGCTGGTTAGAGCCCGTCGTTAGATGGTTTCGGAAGGGAACCGACTAACCGGGCGCCTACTCGGAAGCCCATGACCCGATCCAAAGCCGAGGCCGACCGCCAGGCCGCATGGCTCGCCGAGGCCCTGGAGGCCGAGCCCACGAGCCCGCTAGAGGCCCTGGAGCTCTACTCGCGCCTGCCGCTGGTGCCGTCCGCCGAACGGAGCCCGGCCTGGGAGTCGAGGCGGAGCTACCTCGCCGAAGCGATGGGCCGGCCGCCCCGCCGGTGACCGGCCGGAGGGAGGGAAGCGGCTGTTATCATGCCCGAATGGACTTCAAGTCGCGCACTGTGATCGTAGAGGACGGCGAGGCCACCCGATGAGCCGCTTACCTACGACAGACCAGGTGCTCAAGTACCACCCTGACAGCATCAAGGCCCGGAACCGGTTGGCCCTCGCCCTGAGGCAGCTCATCAAGAAAAAGGAAGCCAAGATGTCGGACGTGGACCGGACTGCCGGCTGGTGGCCGGGTCGAACCAGCAGGATTACCCTCCCGCTACGTCGGCATAAGAAGGGGACGGATGCCGCCCCGGCCGCCCGCTACCACCTGACGCTCGAGGACGTCTTCGAGATCGGCAGGTTCCTGGAACTCAAGCCGGTGCAGGTGCTGGAAGCCCTGGTAGAGAGCCTGAGGGAGGAAGACTAAGCCGCCGCCGGGAACCACCGCTCCAGCCGCAGTTTCTCGCGGGCGCTTCCCGCCGGAGCAATGGGGCAGTGGGCGAGGACTCCCCCGTGGTAGCCTCGCCGAGACTACTGAGGAGAAGCCTATGAGCGACGACGGTTTCAGTTTCAACACTAACAACACCAACTCTGAAAAGACGCGGGCTTTTGCTGTCGGCGCTGCCCTGCGGATCGCCCATTCGGCAGCCGGCTCAAGCGATCCAGCGGGGCCTCACCTCGCCAGGTATCTCTTCGACAACCTGAGCGCCTACGCGGACAAGATCCAAGGCGCCCTGAAGTCGGACGCGGACGAGTAGGCACCTGGCGCGGCAAGGCGTAGGCTTCCTCGTGGGCGCCCCGGGGCTCGGGGTTAGGGCGCCCATCTCTCGTGGCCGGCGGCGCTACTCGTCCAGGTCCTCCCGTCTGGAGCGGTCGGGGTCCGACCTGCAGCGGGAGGGGTTGTCGGACCTGCTCGACCGGCTGGAGGAGCAGCGCGAGCCGTGAGCGCGCCCGCCCCTGGGGGCCGTGATACGGTGGCGCTACCATGTACACGCTAAAGGACTCGGAAGGCCGGCAGGTGGATGTCGAGCTGGTGGTCAAATCCCCCGGTGTGCGATGGCTCGTCGTGACCCGGGGCGACGAAAAGCCGATCCGAGTAAGCGCAGATTCGGCGCATCTGTACAAAGGGGATGGGTCGCCGTATCGGCTCGTGCTGAGCCGCGGCAGGGAAGGGCCGGTGACCCTTCGGGTAGATGCCAGGGTCTCCGAGTTCCTTGAGTGGGATCTCCTCTTTGAGGGGAAAGTCCCGCCGCCCGCCGACGACCCAGCGTGGATTACGTTCGGTCCGTCGGGAGAGGAGCCGCCCGGGGTGGTAGACGGGGGGTATTGGGGCGTGACGATTGACCCGAGGCGCGGCGAACCCCAAGACCCGAGCCCTGTCCCGCTGAAGCGTAGGGTGATCTGGTACCGCCTTCGCAACGGTGAGCCACCCCAAACCCTACTTAATTCTGAAGTGATCCTCCGCGCCTACCGCGTCGGCGACGCCTTGGAGGAACCCCGAGAACCCAACACGTAGGCGCCCTCGTAGGTTTCCCGAATTTCCGGACCGGCGGGATGGCCCTTTAGATTCAAGGACTTAGCAGCCAAGGCCCCCGGCCTCCGGAGCCGTAGGTCAGAGGTTCGAATCCTCTGGGGCGCACCATCCATAGCCCAGGTGATATACTTCCCGGAAATCTCCACCTTCGAGGTGATCCGATGATCCGAGACCGCTCCGGGAAGCTCCTCGCCCTCTTCGTCTTCGCCCTCCTCTGGACCTGCGCCCTGGCGGCGCCGGCGGCGCGGGCCGACGTCTACACCCTCACCCTGACCAACGGCCAGAGCTACCTTTCCCTGTACCCGCCCGAGGAGGCGAGCTGGGACCGCAACATGATCCTGCTCCACACCGAGACCGGCAACTGGATCGGCGTCGAGCGCGGCCTGATCGCCGGCGTGACCAGCCAGGTCGAGGTGCGGGGCCATGGCCAGCGGATCGACGCCACCACCATCTACATGGGGCGCACCGCGAACGCCAACCCGACCCCGGGCCAGGAGCAGCCCGTGGATCCGCAGCTCGCTCTGCTGCAGGCGCTCTACGACCAGCAGGGCCGGGACGACACCTACACGATCGAGCAGTTCGTGGAGCCCGGCGAGACCGGCCGGGGGATCCCGCTCGGCTTCACCCAGCAGGTGACCCCGCCGATCGGCATCGTCCCCCAGAACCCGCGCTAGGAGAGCCCGCCATCGCCGCCACTCGGGCGCTGGCGGCCTTCGCCGCCGCCTCGCTCCTCGGGGCGTGCGGCGGTGCCGGAGCGCCGCCGCGCCCTGAGCCCGAGGGCGCCCCCGGTAGAGTCGTCGCGCTCGCCCCGAACCTGACCGAGATCGTCTTCGCCCTCGGCCTGGGGGACCGGGTGGTCGGGGTGAGCGACTACACGAGCTGGCCCCCGGAGGCCCGGCAGCTCCCCCGCCTCGGCGGGCTGGTCGACCCGAACCTCGAGCGCCTGCTCGCCCTCGACCCGGACCTCACCCTGCTGCTGCCGAGCCAGGAGGAAGTTGCGGTGCTGCTCGCGGGACTGGGGATCGCGACGCTCACCGTCGAGATCGAGACCGTGGACGATCTGGAGCGCGCGGTGGCGGCGGTGGCCGAGGGGCTGGGGGATCCCGAGGCGGGCTGGGAGCTCGCCGCCGCCCTCCGGCGCGAGCTCGCCCCGCGCCCGGTGGCCGGAGCCCCGGCGACCGCCGTCGTCCTCAACCGGATCCCGGGGCGGGCGGAAGGCGTGCTGGTGGCCGGACCGAACACCTACTTCGACGACCTGCTCGGCCGGCTGGGCGCGGCGAACGCTTTCGCCGACGCCCCGGTCCGCTACCCCCAGGTCGGGACCGAGGAGATCCTGGCCCGGGCTCCCGGCGCGATTCTGGAGCTCCGGGCCGAGCCACCCTCGGAGGCCCTCCGGAGCCGGCTGGTGGCCGACTGGCAGCGCTTTCCGGGGCTGCCGGCCGCGGCGCGGGGCCAGGTCCACGTCTTCGGCGGCGACTGGGCGCTGGCCCTGGGGCCGCGGCTCCCCATGCTCTACCGGCGGATGGAAGCGGCCCTGCGCGCAGCGGCGGAGGCGGTGTGAGCAGCGGCGGGAGCGGTGGCCCGCTCCTGGCGGCGCGCGGCCTCGGCTGGCACGCCGCGGGCCGCCGGATCCTCGGCCCCCTGGAGCTCGACGTGGAACGCGGCGAGTCGGTCGCGGTCGTCGGCCCCAACGGCGCCGGCAAGACGACGCTGCTGCGCCTTCTCGCCGGGCTCCTCGCCCCCTCCGCGGGAGAGGTGCGCCTGGCGGGGCGCCCGTTGGCGAGCTACAGCCGCAAGGGCCTCGCCCGGCGGATCGCCTACGT
>DATKCC010000436.1:0-2634 GCA_035513375.1 Thermoanaerobaculia bacterium
TGCAGCGGCTGGACGGACGCGGGCCGGCCGGCGGCCTCGGCCGGGCTCTGCTCGGTGCGGGTCATCGTGCAGAGCCCGTCGAAGATCGCTCCGTCCTCGATCACCAGCGAGGGGGTCTCGAGCTCGGCGAAGGCCTTGCCCTCCTTGCACAGCTGCAGGCGCCGGGTCGCGTACACCTTGCCGCGCACGGTGCCCGAGACGAAGAGCTGGGCCACCCGGATCTCCCCGTCCACCACCCCCCCCTCGCCCACGACCAGGGTGCCGGTCGAAACGATCGTTCCCTCGACCCTCCCTTCGACCCGGAAGGTGGTTTCGAACCGGAGCTCGCCGCGGAACACCGTGCCGGCGTCCACGAAGCCGTTGAGCTCGCCTTCACGATTGTCGGACTTGAAGATCATCGGCCGATCCTCCTGGTGGGGCTCCGCTTCGAAGGAGCTATCCGGATGATTCTCGCGAAGCGGGTCGCGCATGGCTCGACTGAGCGGAGCCTCATGGACGCTCCATGATCCGGTCGTAGAGGCGGATGAGCTCCTCCTCGGAGTGGAAGTGGATGCGGATCGTGCCGCCCCGGCCGGCGCGCCGCACTTCGACCCGGGTCTGGAGCCGGCGCGTGAGCTTCTCCGCAGCCGCCGCGGCGAAGACCTCGGGGGCGGCCGGCGCAGCGGCGGCCTTGGGACGCGGCCCGTGCTCGCCGCGGGCGCTCCGGGCCAGCGCCTCGAGCTGGCGGGCGGTGAGCCCCTCCTCGACCGCCCGGCCGGCGAGCTCGAGCTGCCGCCGCCGCTCTGCGATCGCCAGCAACGGCCGCGCTTGGCCCGCGGTCAGGCGCCCGCTCCGGAGCTCCTCCTGGATCTCCGGCGGCAGGTTCAGGAGCCGCAGGGCGTTGGTGACCGCCGGACGGCTCTTGCCGACCCGGGTGGCGATCTCCTCCTGGCCGAGCTCGAAGGTCGTGGCGAGGGTCCGGAAGGCCTCCGCCTCCTCGATCGGGTTCAGATCCTCCCGCTGCAGGTTCTCGACCAGGGCGAGCTCCAGGAGCTCACGGTCCCCCGCCACCTCGCGAATCACGACCGGCACCTCGGTGAGCCCCGCCTTCCTCGCGGCCCGCCAGCGGCGCTCGCCGGCGACGATGGTGTAGCCGCCGCCCGCGTTGCGAGCGACGACCAGGGGTTGGACCACGCCCTGGGCGCGGATCGAGTCGGCGAGCTCGGTGAGCCGCGCGTCGTCGAAGGCGCTTCGGGGCTGGAGGCGGTTGGGCTCGAGGGCGTCGATCGGCAACGCCCGGGCCGGCTCCGCCTGGAGCAGGGCGTCGAGCCCACGGCCGAGACCTCGCTTCTTCGTCGCCTGCGGGCTCATGCCGCTCTCCGCATGTACTCGCGGGCGAGGTCGAGATAGGCCTCGGCGCCCCGGCACTTGATGTCGTACTCGAGGATCGGCAGGCCATGGCTCGGCGCCTCGGCGAGGCGCACGTTGCGCGGCACGACCGCCTCGAAGACCTGGCGGCCGAAGTGGCGCCGGATCTCGGCCGCCACGTCCCGCGACAGGTTCGTCCGGTCGTCATACATGGTGAGCAGGATCCCGGCGATCTCCAGCTCCGGGTTGAGCGTGGCCTTGACCCGACGGATGGTCGCCATCAGCTCGGAGACCCCTTCCAGTGCGAAGTACTCACACTGGATCGGCACCAGGACGCCGTCGGCCGCCGTCAGGGCGCTGACCGTGAGGTGGCCCAAAGACGGCGGGCAGTCGAGCAGGACGAGGTCGTAGTCGCCCGGGACATCGGCGAGGGCGTCCTTCAGCCGCCGCTGCCAGCCTTCGGCACCCACGAACTCCACCTCGACGCCCACGAGATCGCGGTCGGCGGGCAGCAGGTCGAGGTTGGGGAACCCGGAGGCGCGGATCGCCTCGGCGACCGGGGCCTCGCCGCTCAGCACCTGGTAGAGGTGCGGCGGCCGTGCCTGGAGCCCGACGCCCCGGGTGGCATTGCCCTGGGGGTCGCAGTCGACCAGCAGGACCTTGCGCTCCAGCGCTCCGAGGGCGGCTCCCAGGTTGATCGCGGTCGTGGTCTTGCCGACACCGCCCTTCTGGTTGGTGATGGCGAGGATCTTGGTCATGGGGGAGGCTCGGTCGGAGCGGGGGTTCGATCGCAGGCGGCTAGGGCGATGGCTGCTCGGCTCGCGGCGCCAGCTCGACGATCCTTCGGTGACGGCTACCCGGGATCGGCCGCTCCCCCGACCGGACGAGCCCCGCCGGCGTCTCCGGGTCCGCCTCACCGGCCCAGACCAGCACGCGACCTCCCGGCGTGAGGCGCTCCGCGAGAGCCCCGAGAGCCTCGGCCGGGAGCTTTAGGGCCCGGGCGGTGATCACGTCGATACTTTCGGGCAATCCCGGAGCGAGCGGGCGCTCGACTCTAACATCGAGGCACCGGCAGGACAACGCGGCGCGGCGGCAGGCGGCGCGGAGGAACGACCAGCGGCGCTCCCGGGGCTCGACCAGGGTCACCTCGAGCTCGGGGCAGGCGGCGGCGAGGACGAACCCGGGGAACCCGGCGCCGGAGCCTACGTCGACCAGCACCCGGGCCCCCGCCGGAAGCAGCGGCACCCCGGCCAACGACTCCCCGTAGTGGCGCTCCACGACGTCCCC
>DATKCC010000437.1:0-3246 GCA_035513375.1 Thermoanaerobaculia bacterium
AGCTTCTCGGGCGACGGTCCCTCCTGGAGCGGACGCCTGGTGGTCCTGACCGACCGCGCCACCCTCGGCCCGGCCGAGGTGCTGGCCGCGGTGCTCCGGCAGAAGGCGGGCGCCGAGCTCGTAGGGCAGCGGACGTTCGGAAACGCTGGCCGGCAGGCAATGGTGGAGATGTCGAGCGGGGCGGTCCTGTTCCTCGCCGACGCCTTCTATACCGGTCCTGATCTCGAGCCGCTCGATGAGCCCCTCGAGCCCGACGTCCGGGTCGAGAGCCGGCTGCGGCCCGTGGCCGACACCGGAGCCGATGAGGAGCGGCCGGACGCGGTCCTCGAGAAGGGTCTGGAGATCCTCCGCCAGCCGGCCGAGAAGGCCGCCTGAACCCGGTGTCGTCACTGCGGTCACCCCGGGGTATCTGACATGCCGCCAGGCCGCCAAGCGGGCCGCCGTCGCCGGCCACCGGCGGGGCGCTGGCTCGTCCTGGGCGCCGTCGGAGCCGGCCTGTTCGCGGCCGGGCTCTACCTCGGGCGCCTGGACAGCGGCCCGGCGCCTGCGGACGAGCCGGCGGCCCCTCTGGCGCCCGAGAGCCAGCGGCCGGCGTCGCGCCGCCCGGCCGCGACGGCCGACGGCCCGCCCGCCGCCGTCCCGACCGAGCCCGAGCGCGCACTCCGGACCACCCCTCCCCCGGTGGAGGGCCCTCCGCCCCCGGGAGCTGGCGCCGCCGTCGCATTGGTGATCGACGACCTGGGCCGCAGCCTGGCCGATCTCGATCGCCTCGACCGGCTCGGGATCGCCATGACCTACGCCGTCCTGCCGTACGAGACCCTCACCGCGGAGGTGGCAGCCGAGCTCCGCCGCCGCGGGGTGGAGACCATCCTCCACCTGCCGATGGAGCCGGCCAACGGCGCCGACCCCGGCCCCGGAGCGCTGACCCGGGAAATGGCTCCGGCCGAGCTCGCCCTGGCCACCCGCCGAGCCCTCGGGGCGGTGCCCGGCGCCGTCGGCGTCAACAACCACATGGGCTCCAGGCTCTCGGCCGACCCGGCCTCGATGACGGCCATCCTCGGGGTGATCGGCGAGCGGAGCCTCTACTTCCTCGACTCCCGGACGAGCGCCGAGAGCGTGGCCTACGCCGCGGCCCGCGAGCTCGACATTCCCGCCGCCGAGCGGCAGGTCTTCCTCGACCCCGATCCCCGGCCCGCCGCCGTCCGCTACCAGTTCCGCCGGCTGCTCGACGAGGCCCGTGAGCGCGGCGCCGCGATCGCCATCGGCCACCCCCACCCGGCGACTCTGGCGGTGCTGGAGGAGGAGGTCCCGCTGGCGCTCGAGGCCGGCTACCGGTTCGTGCCGGTGAGCTATCTGCTCGACCGTTCAGCGGTCGCCGCGAGGTAGCCCAGTCGGCGGCGTCCCGCCTCAGCCAGCCATGCCTGAAGGCCTTGGGGACACGACTCTGTTCGGCGCCGGCGCGGTGCTCGTCGTCCTGGCCGTACGCTGGTGGCGGCCGGAGCTGCCGTGGCGCTGGGCCGCGGGGCACGCGCTCCTGGTCTTCGCCTTCTTCGCCGTCCCGCTGGCTACGCCGAGCGCCCAGGTGCCGGTGGACATCGCCTACCAGTGGCGGCCCTGGAGCGAGACGCTGACCGAGAAGCTCCGGATCGACAACACGCTCGCGGACATCCCGCTCCAGATGCTCCCGTTCCGCACCCTGGTGCGCGAGCGGCTGCTCGAGCTCGAAGCCCCGCTCTGGGCCCACGAGCTCGGCACCGGCCAGCCGTTACTTGGCAACGCCCAGTCGGCCCCGTTCGCGCCCCTCCACCTGGGAACCCTCCCCGTCCCGCCGATCCGGGGGCTGACTGTGGCGGCCGCCTGGCAGGTGCTCCTGGGGCTCCTGCTCACTCACGCCCTCGTCCTCGGCCTGGCGAAGCCCACCGGCCCGGTTCCCGGGCGGCAGTCCGCGGCTCCAGCCTGGCCGGTCCAGGCGGGAGCCGCGGCGGGGGCGGTCGCCTTTGCCTTCTCGGCGTATTCGGTGGCGTGGCTCTACCACCCCCTGTCGATGGTCGCCATGTGGATCCCCGGGGTGCTTCTTGGGATCGTCGCCCTCCACCGGGGCGAGCGCGGCGCCGCGGCCGGCCTGGTCGCCGCGGCGGCCGGCCTCGCGGTGAGCGGGCATCCTGAGACCACGGCCCACACCGCGGCCCTGGCGGCCGGTCTCGGGCTCGTGCTCCTGGCCCGGGGCGGCCCGGCCGGCCGCCCGGCCTTCCTGAGCCGGGCCGCCGCCGCGGCCCTCGTCGCCGGCTGCCTGTCCGCCCCGGTACTGCTTCCGGTGCTCGAAGTCCTGCCCGCCAGCGAGCGGATGACCCTGTTGCGCACCGGGGGCAAGGAGAGGATCGAGCCGCCGGACTTCCGGCCAGCCGCCTTCCTTCCCCTGGTCCAGCCGCTGGCCTTCGGCAGTCCCCGGGACGCCGACTGGTCAGGCCCTTCCAACTTCAACGAGTACTGCACCCAGTACGCCGGGGCGGCCGTCCTCGCGGTAGCTCTGGCCGGAGCCTTGGCGCTCCGAGGCCGACTCCTGGCGATCCTTCTGGCCGGCCTCGGCGCCCTACTGGTGGCGCTCAACGTGCCCGGTATCTTCGAGGCGTTCGACGCCCTCCCGGGATTGGGGTACGCCGCGCACGGCCGGCTCCGGCTGTTCTGGGTCCTGGCGGTGGCGGTGGCGGCCGGGGTCGCCGTACCCGGGATCGCGGCGAGACCGGCCGGACGCCGGCTCGGGGTGGCGGCCCTGCTGGTGGTGGCCGGGGTCCTGGTGCTCGCGCCGCCTCCCTTCGGCAGCCTCCACCAGCGGCTCTGGTGGTGGGTGGCCCTGGCGGGGGTGGCGGCGGCCGCGGCAAGCCTCGCCATCCCCCGGCTGCGGCGCGCCTTCCCGGCGGTGCTCCTGGCGGCGGCGGTGGCCGACCTGTTCATCCTGGGGGTGCGTTACCACGCCCTGGTTCCGCCGGAGCATCAGCTCGAGCCGCCGCCGGCCCTCGCCTGGCTGGTCGAGCGCCACGGGGAGGCCGAGGAGCCCTTCCGGGTGATCGCCAACGGCTGGGACATGCTCCCGAACCTGCCGGCGATCTACGGTCTCTGGGACCCCCGGGGCAACGACCCGATGCGGCCATCTGAGCCGGCCAGGGTCGTGGGCAAGCGTCTGTCCGGAAACCGGTGGCGCCAGGGAAGCCATATCCTCCTGAGGTCGCCTGCCGACCTCGCCGCGCT
>DATKCC010000438.1:0-16402 GCA_035513375.1 Thermoanaerobaculia bacterium
GTCTTGGCCTGGGGAAAGAGTGCGCGCAGCGTTGCGGCCACCGCCGGCACTTTGGTTGAGCCGCCGGTGAGGATCAGCGTCTCGATCGCCCCTGGCCTGACCCCGGCGGCGCCAAGAGCTTTCGCGGCTGCTCCGCCGATCGACTCGGTGGCGCCGGCGATGGCGTGCGTCAGGTCCTTGAGACTGATTTCGGTGCCAAGGTCGACGCTCTGCGTCACGAAGCGGAACGCTGCCTGCGGCGTTTCGCTGAGGGCGAGCTTGGTTTCCTCTATCCGGGCCGCAAGCCGGTGACCCTGCCGGCCCTCGACCAGGGCTACGAACATGGCGACCAGATCGGGGAAGCGCGCTTCGCGCAGCGTCGAGCGAAGCTCCAGCATCGCCTTCTGGTTGTAGAGCCGGTTGATGCGGTGCCAGGTGGCGAAGTCGTAGTACGGGGCGGACGGCAGGTTGCGCTTACCGTCGGCGGTTTCGGTGCCGTAGCCCAATAGCGGCATGATCCTTTTCAGCGACAACAGCCGGTCGAAGTCGGTGCCGCCGACGTGAACGCCGCCGGTTGAGAGGATGTCGGCACTGCGATCGACCGCGCGCGCCCGCTCGGGCGAGAGCCGGATCACCGTGAAGTCGGAAGTCCCGCCGCCGATATCGGCGACGAGTGCCAGCTCCTCACCCGTTACCTGCTGCTCGTAATCGAGGGCGGCGGCGATCGGCTCGAACTGGAATTCGACGTGGCGGAAACCCTGGGCGCGAACCGCAGCTTCGAGCTGCCGCTGCGCCTGGGCATCGGCCACCGGATCGTCATCGACGAAATGTGCCGGCCGGCCGCAGACCACCGCCTCGATAGCATTGCCCCGTGCTGCCTCGGCGTTGTGCCGCAGCCGCGCGATGAAGAGCCCGAGAATCTCCGAAAACGAAAGCAAGCGTTTCTTTACGCGCGTCGTATCGCCGAAGAGCGAGGTGCCGAGGACGCTTTTGAGCGAGCGCATCAACCGTCCGTCGGCGCCGGTGACGTATTCGGACATCGCGCGGCGGCCGAAATGGACGGCCTCCTCCTCGAACGAGAAGAAGATCGCCGACGGGATCGTCGGCTTGCCGTCCTCGAGCGGCAGCAGTGCCGGCGCAGCGTTGCCGCCGGCCACGGCGACAGTGGAATTGGAGGTGCCGAAGTCCATGCCGCAATGTCGTCGCGTCATCGCACCCTCGGTGTCGGCAGAAACAAAAAGACCGCCTGGGGCGGCCTCAATATCGGGCTAGCAGCGCCTGGGGTTTGGTGGAGCCAATCGGGATCGAACCGACGACCTCTTGAATGCCATTCAAGCGCTCTCCCAACTGAGCTACGGCCCCACCGGGTTGGGACGGCACAGTGTAGCGACACCGGCCGAAGGGAGTCAACGCGGGGTCGGCGGGGCCGCATTCCGTCGCCCGCGCTCGGGCCGGGCCTGAGACGGCGTGCTTTTCGAAGGGGTACACTAGGCCGGGATGAGCTTCGCCGAGATCGATCGCGGTGGGTCCTTCCGAGCAGTTGCGCGCTGGGCGCTCGCGCCGGCCGCTGTGGCGGCCTGTCTCGCCTTCCCGGCCGCTCCGGCCGCGGCCCAGCAACGCCTGGCGGCCGGGGTCCGGGCCGGGACGGCGGGGCTGGGGCTCGACCTCGCCGGCCGGCTCTCGGACCGCGCCCACCTCCGCCTGGCGGCGGGCACCGTCGGCTTCGACGGCACGATCTCGACCTCCGCCCTCGACTACGACGCCGAGGCCGAGGTCACGACCGCCCTGCTCCTCCTCGACTGGTACCCGGGGGCCGGGGCCTTCCGCCTCTCCGCGGGCGCCGGCTGGAACGGCACCGAGGTCGAGGTGACCGCCCCCTTCGACCGCTTCGTGCCCAGAGACCCGGGCGATATCAGCCTCTGGGCGCCCCTCGGCTCGGCGGTCGGAACCGCCCAGGGGAACGAGCTGGTGCCGGTTGTCCTCCTCGGCTGGGGAAACCCTTTTCGCGGCGGCCGGTGGAAGCTCTCCTTCGAGATCGGGGCCTTCTACCAGGGCGAGCCGGATGTGGAGCTGGGGATCCGGAGCGACTTCGACCTCGACGAGATCCTGCCCGGCCTGGAGGAGGCCCTGAAGGTGGCCCTCGAGGAGGAGGAGCGCGCGCTCGAGCGCGAGCTCGAGGACTACACGGTGATCCCGGTCGTGAGCCTGAGCCTGACGTACAGGTTCTGAGCTCTCGGCCTCACCCTGGCGTCTGATTCGGTGCGGCAGGGCCGCACCCGGCGCCCCATCAGCCCTCCAGGCCGTAGCGCTTCATTTTCGACTTGAGGGTGTTGCGGGCGATGCCGAGGAAGCGGGCGGTCTCGCGGATCTTGCCGTCGCACCGGGCGATGGCGGTCTCGAGGAGCCGCCGGTCGAAACCGTCGAGGAGGTCCTGGTAGACGCCCTCCTCGAGCTCCATGGGGGCCGCCGAGGGGCCGGCCGCCGCCGCCGACTCGGCCCCGCTCCCGTTCGCCGTCGCTATCCAGGCGAAGTCCGCCGGTGTCAGCACCTCCCGCGGCGACAGCACCAGGGCGCGGTGAATCGCCGACTCGAGCTCGCGGACGTTGCCAGGCCAGCGGTGACGGGCGAAGAGCTCGAGCACGGCCGGGTCGAGGTCGCGGGTCCCCTGGCCGAGATCGGCGCCGATCCGCTCGAGGAAGTGCCGGACCAGGTAGGGGAGGTCTTCGCGCCGCTCGCGCAGGGGCGGCAGCACGATCGGGATGATGTTCAGGCGGTAGTAAAGGTCCTCGCGAAACTCGTCCCGGGCGATCGCCGCCTCCAGGTCGAGGTTGGTGGCGGTGATGATCCGGACGTCGGAGCGCAGGGTCCGGGTCCCGCCCACGCGCTCGAACTCCTTGTCCTCCACCACCCGCAGGAGCTTCGCTTGGACCGACCTCGAGACCTTGCCCACCTCGTCGAGGAAGACGGTGCCGCCATCGGCGAGCTCGAAGCGGCCTGGCTTGCGCTCGGTCGCCCCGGTGAAGGCGCCCTTCTCGTGGCCGAAGAGCTCGGACTCGACCAGGCTCTCGGGCAGCGCGGCGCAGTTGAAGTGGACGAACGGGCCCTCCCGCCGCGGTGAGACGTTGTGGATGATCCGCGCCACCAGCCCCTTGCCGGTGCCGCTCTCGCCCCGGATCAGCACCGTCGAGCTCGACTGGGCGACCCGCTCGAGGGTCGCCTTGAGCTCCTCGATCGCCCGGCTCCTGCCGATCAGCGAGCCCAGGTGGTGGACGGCGAAGACCTCCCGGCGCAGCGATTCGTTCTCGGCCTTGAGCCGGCGCCGTGCCTCCTCGAGCTCGCCGAAGAGCCGGGCGTTGTCGATCGCGACCGCAGCCCCGTCGGCGAAGGCGCGAAGGAAGGCGAGGTCGGCCGGGCCGAAGAGGTGACGGCTCTTGCAGTGGTCGACGTAGATCGCTCCGGCCGGCCGGTCGCGGATCGAAAGTGGCACGCAGAGGATCGACAGGATGTGACTCGCGACGATCGACTCGGCGCCGGCGAAGCGCCGGTCGGCGGGGGCGTCGACCGCGAGAACCGGCTCGTCGGTCTCGATCACCCGCCGGACGACGCTCTCGGAGAGCTTGTGCTCCTCGGCCCCGTCGCCGTCCCGGCCGAGGTTGCGCGCGACCGCGACCTCGAGCCCTCCAGTCAGGCGGTCGGCGAGGACCACCATGCCGCGCTCGGCGCCGAGTCGCTCGAGGGCGAGATCCATGGTCCGGTCGAGGACCTCGCCGAGGTCGAGGCTGGAGTTGATCACCCGCATGACCTCGGGCAGGGTCGTGTCGCGCCCTCCCCGCTCCCGGAGCGCGGCGATCGCCCCCCGGGCGGCTTCGGCGTCGGGCTCGGCGCCGAGCTCCTCGAAGGTCTCGAGGGCGCGCTCGAGCAGGTCGAGCGCAGGGTCGCCCGGGTCGGCCCCCGCGGCCCCCCGCGAGCTCGACTGCCGCGCTTCGAGCACCAGGGCCCGCGCCTCGGAGAGGCGGTCGCCGAGCTCCCGCGCCAGCTCCCGCGCGGCCCGCGCTTCCCGGGCGGCCGCCTCGGAGTCTCCCCGCGCGAGCGCGAGCCCGGCCCGGGCGAGAAGGACCCGGCCGAGGAGCTCTCCGGTGCCCGCCTCCCGCGCACCCTCGAGCGCCAGGTCGAGGTCCTTCGCGGCCTGCACGAGGTCGCCGCGGTCGGCTTCGAGCAGGCCCCGCTCGAGGAGCGCCTGGAGCCGGAGATCGCGGTCGCCCACGGCCTCGGCCCCCGCCGCCGCCTCCCGCAGGAGCCCGGCCGCCTCGTCCAGCGCGCCGGTCTTGCGGGCGAGCGAGGCGAGCAGCAGCCGGGCCGCGACCCGGTCGGCGCTCTCGGCCGGCCCGTCGAGCAGGGCGATCGCGCGCTCGGCGTGGCGCCTGGCCCGCCGCCGGTCGCCCAGGATCTCCTCGACCTCGCCGAGGTTGATCCGGGCGCGGGCCTCGCCCTCGCGGGCACCGAGGCGCCGGTTCATCTCGAAGCTCCGGGAGAGCAGTCGCCGGGCCTGGCTCCAGTCGCCCCGGCCGCAGCGCAGGACGGCCAGGTTGTTGATCGCGGTGAGCTGGGCCCAAGGGTCGTTGAGCTCGTCGGCTGCGGCGAGGTTCTGGTCGTAGAGGGCGCTCGCGCCGTCGAAGTCGCCGGTCTTCCAGCGGGCCATGGCCAGGGTGTTGCGCAGCAGCAGGGCGTGGTAGACCTCGCCGGAGCGCTCCGCCCCGCGCAGGCCCCAGCGGGCGAGTCGCCGGGCGCGGGGCCAGTCGCCGCGGGCGAATGCGGTCATGGCGAGCGTGTTGACCAGCAACGCCCGTTGCCGGGCGAGCCCACCGGTCCCGTCGGGCCGGCACTGCCGCAGCGCGCCGCGCGCGGTCTCGATCGCCTCCTCGGTCCGGCCGAGGTCGCGGAGCGCGACCGCCTTGCCGTGGAGGAGCTCGATCGCGAGCTCGAGCCCGGCCCGGGCTGGCTCCGGTTGCTCCCGCGCAGCGCCGCCGGCCAGCGCCTCGAGCCCCTCCTCGAAGGCGGCGAGCGCCGCCGGGTGCTCGCCCAACCGGCCGTGGAGGCGGCCCTTCTCGAGCGTCAGCCGCGCCCGGGCGAGCCCGCCGCCGGCCGCGCCCGGCGACCCTGGAGTCGCGCCGGCGTCGAGCAGGCGCCGGTAGCCGCGCAACGCGCGGCCCGGATGGCCGGCGAGAGAGGATTCGCGGGCCTCGCCCGCCCGGGCCGCGAAGGCCCGCTCGGCATCGCCCGCTTCCTCGGCGGCCTCGGCGGCCCGGCCGAACAGGGCGGCAGCCTCGGCGTGGCCATGGATCGCGCCCGCCTGCCGGGCCGCCTCGAGCAGGTAGGGCAGGCTCTCGCCGCGGCGGCCGGCCCGCCAGAGGTGCTCGGCGGCGTCCGCCGTCAGCTCTCGGGCGCCGGCGTCCACCCGTCGGGCCAGGAGCTCACCCAGGCGCCGGTGGAGGCGGGCACGCCGCCCGGCCTCGAGCGTGGCGTAGAGGCCGTCCCGGAGCCGGCTCCCGGCGATCGCGTAGGCAGTGCCCTCCGGCTCGGCCAGCCGCTCGAGGAACCCCTTGTCGGCGAGGCCGGAGAGCCCCGCCCAGACATCCTCGATCGGCTCGCCGAGCAGCTCGGCCAGCGCCGAGGCGCGGAAGGGCACGCCGATCACGGCCGCACCTTCGAGGAGGCCCCGCGCGCTCGCCTCGAGCGAGCCGAGGCGCCGCCAGGCCAGGGCCTCCGCCGCCTCGCGCCCGGTCAGTCGGGCGAGGGCGGCCCGGCGGGGCTTCCACTCCCCGCCGCGGAAGACCAGGTCGCCCTCCTCGATCAGGTGGCCGAGGAGCTGGTGGACCCGGCCGGGAATCCCCGCGCTCGCCTCGTGGATCCACGCGTGGAGCCGTCCGGGGAGGGAGCCCGGCTGCTCGACCCCGAGGCAGGCCTCGACCAGCTCGACCGAGTCCTCGCGGGTGAGCGGCGCGAGATCGAGAACCTCGACCCCGGGGCCATCGTCGGCCGACCGGGGCGCAGCCACCGGCTCGCCGCCGGCCTCGTCCGGGCGGCGGCTGGCCACGACCAGGATCGGCGCCGCCGCCAGGTCGGCGGCCAGGAAGTCGAGCAGCTCCCGGCTCTCGCGGCCCGCGAGGTGGAGGTCGTCGAGGAGCAGGACCAGGGGAGCCTCTGCCCCGCCGCCCCGGGTCCGTGCGGCCGCCGCCAGCTTGCGCGAGACCTCGCGGAAGAGGAGGAAGCGGCCGGGGAGATCGGCCGCGCGCCGCGCCGCCTCTGGATCGGCTCCGGTGGAGCCGGGGGGCTCGACCGCGATCCCGAGCTGGTCGAGGACCTGGAGGAAGGGCTGGAAGGGTCGGCTCCCCTCGGCGTTGACCCGGCCGTAGGCGACGCGCGCCCCCTCGACCGCCCCGAGCAGCCGGAGCTCCCGGAGCAGCCGGGACTTGCCGGCGCCCTCCGGACCGACGAGGCAGACGACCCGGCTCTCCCCCCGCCGGACGGCGGCGAGCTCGCCGGAGAGCCGCTCGACGACCTCGCGGCGCCCCACCGGACGGCACGCCAGCACCCCGCCGGCGCCCAGGGCGAGCGCGCCGGGGTCGATGCTCCGGCCCGCCGCGTGGCCCAGGGCCTCGAGCAGGCGCCCGGCGTTGGCGAAGCGCTCGCCCGGGTCGCGGTGGAGGAGCCGCTCGAGCACCTCCGCCAGGGCTTCCGGCAGGTCGGAGCGGAGCGCGCGCGGGTGCGGCGTCTCACCGGTCAGGTGGTAGCGCAGCGCCGCCCGGTCGTCGCCGGCCGAGGGCAGGGTGCCGGTAGCGATCTCGAGCAAGGTCAGGCCCAGGCTGTAGAGGTCGGCCCGGTGGTCGTAGCGGTCCTGGAGCAGGACCTCGGGCGCGGTGTAGGCGAGCGTGCCGCGGATCGAGCGCTCGAGCGCTCCGAGCTCACCGAGCGGGCCGCGGAGCTCCTGGGCGAGTCCGAAGTCGAGGATCTTGAGCAGGCGGCCGCTCCCGGCCGGCCCGGCTGCCGTGGACGGCGCCGTGCCGAGGTTGCCCGGCTTGACGTCGAGGTGGACCACCCGGTGGTGATGGATGTGGGCGAGCCCCGCCGCCGCCTGGATCGCCAGGTCGTAGACCTCCTCCCACCCCGGCCGCTGGGGCGGCCGGTAGGGCTCGACCCGCTCCATCACCAGGAACGGAAACCCGCCGGGGAGCACGCCCACCTCATG
Source organism: Thermoanaerobaculia bacterium (assembly GCA_035513375.1). Lineage (GTDB taxonomy): Bacteria > Acidobacteriota > Thermoanaerobaculia > Multivoradales > DATKCC01 > DATKCC01. Next base: position 7,226 of record DATKCC010000438.1, read on the forward strand.
CACTTCGATCACGTTCGGGTGGCGGACCTCCGAGAGGAGGCGGGCCTCGTGGCGGAAGCGGGCGAGCTCGTCGTCGGCCGAGGACCGAAGGGCGACCTTGAGGGCCAGCGGACGGTCGCCCAGCCTGCCGAGGCGCACCCCGTGGATCACCGCTCCGGCGGTCCGGGCGATCTCCCCTTCGAAGGCGAGGTCGCCGAGGAGGGGCTCCAGGTGGGTCAGGTCGGGGGCGTTCAACGGGGGCGGTGGGTAGGGTATGCTCTCGCCGGGAGCCGTGCGGCGGGTTCCGCTCCAGGCAAGGGTCAGAGATTGACCCTATCGCATGCCGCCTGTCGGGTCAATTCCTGATCCGCTCCCCGTGGGCCGTGCCCTGACGACGCCCATCACCGGGAGGGGGGCGTCCCGCCTCCACCTCGGAGACCGGCGCCATCCCGGGCCGGCTAAGAGCGGAGATTGCCGTCATGACGCGAACCGAGACCCTTCCGGCCGAGACTCTCGCGGCAGAGAGCCGTCAGCTGAGCCGCCAGACCCAGGTCCTCGTGGTCGCCCTCGCCGCCGCGGCGCTCGCGGTCCTGTTCTGGCCGCACGGGGACGGCACCCGGCAGGCCCCGGGAGGCTTCGTGATCGACGCCGGCGGCCGCCCGATCCCAGTCGGATCCCGGATGGCGCCGGTCACGCTGGTCCACTTCTGGGCTACCTGGTGTCCGCCCTGCATGACCGAGATCCCCTCGCTCGACCGGCTGTCCGACGACTTCGGGGAGTACCGCGGCGACTTCACCATCCTCATGGTCGCGGTGAACGACGACATGGAGCGGGTGGCGGGCTTCGTCGGCGACCGCATCAGCTCGGTGCTCTACGACCCGAGCTGGGAGGTGGCTCACCGCTATGGCACCCGCAAGCTCCCGGAGACCTACCTGGTGGTCAAGGGCGACGTCGTCGAGCGCTGGATCGGCGCTCAGGACTGGAACGATCCCGGGATCCGGCGGCGGATCCTCGATGCGGTCCGGGGGCTGCGCTCGGAGGGGCTCGAGGCCGGGGGCTCCTCGCCTACCTAGAAATGCACCACGACGCCGGCGTGGCCCATGGCGAAGAGGTGCGCGCGGTCGAAGTCGACGTAGTGGCCTGAGAGCTCAACCTGGAAGCCGAGCCAGGGGGTGATCGGGAACTCCCCGGTCACTCCGAGGGCGAGGCCGACGGCAGTCTCATCCTGCTCCCGTCCAGCGGCGTCGATCCCCTCGAGCCGGTAGCCCCCCAGGGCGAGGTAGATCCCCGAGTCGTAGTAGCTGTGCCGGTACTTGTACTCGCCGCCGATCGTGCCGTAGCTGAGCTCGGCCGCGGCCAGGTCGGCGAAGCGCTCGGCGCTGTCGAGGTCGAGCCGGCCGAGGCGCAGGACCAGGTGGTTGCTCGGCTGGATGACCATCCCCAGGTCGAGCTGGAAGCCGGTGTTGTCGAGCTCGTCGCCCGGGTCGGCGTCGAACGAGCCGCCGAGCCCGCCCAGGGCCCCCACCGTGAAGGTGTAGGTCTCCTGAGCTGTGGCCGCGCCCGGAGCCAGGAGGGCCAGGGCGGCGGCGAGGGCGCCGACGGCTGCGGAGAGCCTGAGCTTCGAGGGCGGGGTCTTGAGGAGCGTCGATTCCATGGTGGTCTCTCGGGGTCGGTGACGGGGGAGCGGGGGCGATGGGGAGTATATCTTTCGGCAACGGCAGTCCGGCCCGCGGCGGGCCGGCGCCCCCCGCCGAGCCGGGCCGGCCCTGCGGCGCTTTCTACTTCCTACGTGCGAGCCGCCTTGGACATCACAACCTCCCCCGCCCGCTTGCCCGGCCTCCTCGCCCGCGCCCTCGGATCCGCGCTCGGCTTCGTCCTGCCCGCAGGCTGCCTCGGGTGTGGCGCCCGGCTGCCCGACGGGCCGGCGGCGGGCCGGGCGCATCTCGGCCTGTGTCTCGGCTGCCGCGGACGCCTGGTTCGGCCCCCCTCTGGCTGCGCGGTCTGCGGCGTGCCGATTCCCGCCGCGGTCCTGGCGGTGAAGGAAGCGGCGGCCGGGCCGCGGCTAGGGACGAGCTCGGCCCATCGGTGCGGCGACTGCCGCCGTCAGCCGCCGCCTTTCGCCGCCCTGCGCGCCGCCTGGAGCTACCAGGGGCCGCTCGCCGCCGTGATCCGGGGCCTCAAGTTCCGGCGCCTCGACTACCTGGGAGCTCACCTCGCCCGCGACCTCCGGGAGCTCGTCGCGGAGCCGGGTTGGAGCCTGGTCGTGCCGGTGCCGCTCCACTGGCGCCGCCGTTGGCTGCGTGGCTACAACCAGGCCGAGCGCATCGCCCATCCACTGGCCCGGCTGCTGGGCGTCCCCAGCGCCGAGCTACTGCGCCGCCGCCGGGCGACCCGGCCGCAAACCGACCTGGCCCGCGAGGAGCGACTGACCAATCCCCGGGGCGCCTTCGTCCTCCGAAGCGGCCGATGGTCGCCGGAGGTGGCGCTCGCCCGCCGGCGGCTCGGGGGCGGCCGAGTGCTGCTGATCGACGACGTGGTCACCACCGGAGCCACCCTCCGCGCCGCCGCCGAAGCCCTCCGCCAGGCCGGCGCCGGGGAGGTCGTGGCCCTAGCCGCGGCCCGGACGGCCGAGTCGGGCTGACCGGTGGAGGCCGGGTCGCAGATCTCGTCCGGGAACGGCGATTGCAAGCCTGGTAGCTCGAGCGCCGGGGTCGGGGCGGAGGATTGACAGCTCTTGCTCCGGCTCCTATACTCGGCTACACCGACGATCTTGCCCATGCCCACCTTCGGAATCCTTCGCCATCCGTCCCCGGCCGGGACCCTCGGGGCCCTGGCCCTAGGGCTGGCCGTGGCCCTGCCGGCGGCGGCTACGCCGGAGCCGGCGCCGGCCGAGGTACGGGAACGCATGACTCTCCCGGGCGTCCACGGACGCGTCACCGGCGAGGTCGAGCCGCTCTCCGCCGCCCGGGTCTACGCCTATCAGCTCGCCGACTTCAGCCTGCTCGAGGTGCGGACCAACGACCAGGGCCGGTTCCGCTTCTCCGAGCTGCCGGCCGGGCTCTACAAGATCATCGCGCACAAACCGGGCTTCGTCCCGGCGGTGGTGATGCTCACCCGCGCGCGGTCCGACACCCGGCAGTTCCTCGAGCTCCAGCTCGCGGCCGAGGAGGCCGGGGAGCCGGCGGCGGGGGAGGACTTCTGGTCGGTCCGCGACCGGATCCCGGCGGACGTGCTGCGCGAGATCACCAAGCCCGAGGCGCCCGGCGGCCTTCGCCTCGCCGACTCGCCGTTCGCCCGCGACGCAGCGGAGCCGGTGGCGGGGTTCGCCACGCAGATGGAGGCGATGACCGGCGTCGAGAAGCTCCCGTCGATGGGCGAGGCGCTGGTGACCGGCGGCCAGGTCGGCCTGGAAGGGCGGATGGGTAGCGTGCGGGTGGGACTCTCCGGGGATTACTGGCGCCTCGGCCCGAGTGGTGCCGAGGTCTCCGACGCCCAGGGCCAGATGCGCCAGATCGCCCTGAAGCTCGAAGGTGGCGCCGCCCGCGTCGCGCTCTCGACCCACAGCCAGCGGCTGGTCGGCTCCGACGACGAGCCGGTGGACTTCGAAGCCCACCGGCTGAGCTGGAGCCAAGGGATCGGCGAGACCGGCCGCGCTCACCTGGCGGCCGGCTACACCGCCCAGTCCAACCTATACCGCCATAGCCCCGTCTCCCCGCTCGAGATCCCCCGGGACTCGAGCTCCTGGGAGGTCGAGGGTTCCTACACCCTGGCGGCGACCCAGCGCACGAGCTTCCAGGCCGGTGTGCGCTACCGCGACCGGCGGGTCGCGGTGGCCATGCCCGACGGCTTCGGCGACGGCGACCCGGCCCTCCACGAGGAGCGCCTCGACCTCTTCGGCCGCTCGGGGACGCGGGTGCGCCCGGCGGTGCTGGTCGAGTACGGGCTCTACACCACCCTGCGGGACGGCTCGGTGTCGTTCACTCCCCAGGGCGGGCTGGTGCTGCAGCTCGGCGACGACTGGCAGGCCTCGACGCTGATGAGCCACAAGGTCACGACCGACCAGCAGCCCGGCCCGCGGGACTTCATCCCGGCCTTCTACCACGAGTCGAGCGCCTGCACCCAGGGCGAGGAGAGCTGCGTCAAGGTGCTCCTCAGCCGGGACGGAGAGAGCACCGACCTGTCGGTCGGCGCGGTCCACCGCCGGATCGGCGAGACCCTGCGGCTGTTCTTCAACGAGGACTTCTTCAACCACCTGGAGAGCCTCTACCTGGTCCGGGGCGACGAGCTCCCGGAGCTCCAGCTCGGCGTCACCCGCCGGCTGACGCCGCAGCTCCTGGCCCGGATCGAGTCGAACGTCGGTAGCGGCGGCGGCGGCATCTTCTACGCTTCCGACCGCACCCAGTACGAGAACTCGGTGCGCTACCTGGTGACCTCGCTCGACACCCACTACCAAGGAACGGCAACCGGGCTGTTCATTGCCTTCCATCACCTCGAGCAGGAGCTGGAAGTCCTCGGCGGCCCCCACGACCGCTCGGCCGGCCAGGATTCGGCCCGGATGCCGAGGCTCGAGCTTCAGCGTCTCCAGTTGATGCTCACCCAGGATCTGAACATCCTCCTCGATCTCGCGGCCGACTGGGCGGTGAAGCTCAACATGGAAGTCAGCCGCGGCTCGGTGCTGTCCGCCGCCGACCCCGCCGCCGACGACGAGCTGCGCCGCCGCATCCTCGGCGGCTTCGCGGTCAAGTTCTGAAATTTGGATCCATCCCGCCGGATATAATCCAAACCAATGGATTATCCGGACCCGGATGCCGTGAATCCGGCCGTTTCCCCCGATTCAAGAAACCGTTTCGGTGGCATGGAACGTGCTGACTCTCCCCCGTTGGAGATCGGCGCCCCAATGCATCCCAAACGGCTTCGCGACGTCGCAGGCTCAGGTCTTTCCGTCCTGGCGGCGATCGTCGTCGCCGCCCTCGGCGTCGCCAGCCTCCTGCGGGCGCTCGAGACCTTCCAGCCCCTCGGATTCGCCGCCGAGCGGACCGCGGCCGGCTGGACCGTCTCGGAGGTTCTGCGGCCGGAGAGCGGCCTCGAACCGGGCGACCAGATCCTCCTTGCGGGAGGGCGTGAGCCGGCGGCCCTCGCCGAGGTTCTCCGCGCGTCCGCCCGGACCGAGCTGGCGGTGCTCCGGAGCGGCGAGCTCCTCGAGCTCAGCTACCGCAGGCCGCCGCTCGCGATCGACTGGCCCTACCTGGTCCTCGCCCTGATCGGGGCGTTGTACCTGCTGATCGGCGTCTACACGGCGCTGCGCGAGAGGCGCGCCGAGGCGCGCCTCTTCTACCTCTGGTGCCTGGCTTCGGCAGCGGTCTACCTGTTCACTCCCTCCGGCCTCGGCGACGCGTTCGGCCGGTGGCTCTACGGCCTCGAGGAGGTCGCCCGCGCGCTCCTGCCCCCGCTCACCCTCCACCTCTTCCTGGTCTTCCCGCGGCCGTTGCGGGCGCTCGCCGGCGCCGGCTCGACCGCTGGTGAGCGTGCCGCGGCTCCGGGTGGCGTGCGCTGGGTGGCCTTCCTCTACCTGCCGGCGGCGGCGCTCCTCACCCTCCACGGCTGGCTGATGCTCGGCGCGGGGCGGGGGGTCTCCTCGGCGACGGTGGCTTCGGCCCTCCCGCTCCTCGACCGGGCCAGCCTTGTCCACCTGGTGGCATTCTCGCTCACCGCGCTGGTGGTCCTCGGGTTGCGGCTGGCCCGGCACCGGGAGTGGGAGGAGCACCGCCAGCTCCAGTTGATCGCGGTCGGCCTCGCGGCCGGCTACGTTCCCTTCCTGCTCCTCTACGTGGTGCCGTTCACCCTCGGAGCGGGCATGCCGGCGCTGCTGGCCGCGGCCGCGGTCGCCCCCCTGGCGGTCGTGCCGCTGACCTTCTCCTGGGCGATCCTGCGCTACAAGCTCTGGGACCTTGGCGTGGTCCTCCGGGAGACCGCCTCGACCGTCCTGACGGTGTTCCTGGGAGTGGGGGTCTTCGCGCTCGCCCACCTCGCGATCAGCCGCGGCGTGCCCGCGGACTTCGGCCTCGCCCGCAACCTCCTCTCCTTCGGCTCCGGGGTGGTGATCGCGGGCCTCCTCCTGCCGGCCCGCAGGCAGGTGGGCTCGGCCCTCGAGCGCCTCCAGTACGGCCGCGCCGTCGCCAAGCGCCGGGCGCTCGCCCGGCTCGGGCGCGAGCTCCTCCTCGAGCGTGACCTCGACCGGCTGTCGCGGGAGCTCCTCGACGAGCTGATGGAGGCCATCGAGCTCGACGGCGCGAACCTCTACCTGGTCGAGGAGGGCAGGCGCCTGGTACCGGCGGTGCCGGATCCCCGGATCCCGGCCGACATCAGCCTCGAGGAGCTCCATCCCGACCTCTGGGACCGCGAGGTCGAAGCGCTGACCGGGGTGTCGCTGCCGGCCGGGCGCCTCGGCCCGCGCCAGCTCCTGTTCATCGGCGGCTACCGCTACGCCTTCCCGCTCGCCGTCCGCGGCGGTCCGGTCGGCCTCCTGGTGACCACCTTCCGGATCGGCGAGGTGCCGCTCTCGAGCGACGACCTGGAGCTGATCCGCCAGCTCGTCACCGGGGCCGCCCTGGCGATCGAGAACGCTCGGCTCCTCGACGAGCTCCAGCGCCAGCTCGAGCAGGTGGTCCACCTCCAGCGTTTCAGCGAGGGGATCATCGAGTCCTCGCCGGCGGGCATTGCGGTGCTCGATCCGGAGGGCCGGATCCTGTCGGCCAACGAGGCCTTCGGCCGGGTGGTGGGGCGGGACCGCGCTTCGCTGGTGGGTACGGTCGTGGCCGAGACCCTGCCGGTCGAACCGCTGCCGGCGGCGGAGAGCGGCCTGGTCGAGGTGAGCTACTGCGACCCCGAGGGGCGGGAGCGCAACTTCCAGCTCTCGGTGGCGGGCTTCCACTCGAGCGCGGCGGGGCCGGCGGGGGAGGGGGAGCTTCGAATCCTGGTGGTCCATGACGTGGCCGAGCGGGTGGCGATGGAGCGGGCGATGCGGGAGCAGGACCGGCTAGCGGCACTGGGCGTCCTGGCGGCGGGAGTCGCCCACGAGGTCAATACCCCGATCACCGGCATCTCGAGCTATGCCCAGATGCTGCTCGCCGAGACCCCGGTCGACGACCCCCGCTACCCGATCCTGCGCAAGGTCGAGCGCCAGACCTTCCGCGCCGCCAGGATCGTCAACAACCTGCTCGACTTCGCACGCAAGCGTTCAGAAGAGCGCACGCCGCTGGACCTGGTGCCGGTGGTCGAGGAGTCGCTCGATCTGCTGGCCGAGCGGCGCGCGAGCCGCGGTGTGGCCCTGGAGCTGCGCCTTCCCGGCCAGCCCCTGGAGGTCCTCGGCAACGACGGCGAGCTCCAGCAGGTGTTCACCAACCTGGCGCTCAACGCCATCGACGCCATGGCCGGCGGCGGCACGCTCACGGTCGAAGCTCGGGCCTTGGACGGCCTCGCGTGCGTCTGGGTCCAGGACACCGGGCCGGGGATCCCGCCCGAGGAGATCGAGCGCATCTTCGAGCCCTTCTACTCGACCAAGGCGAGCCAGGGTGGCACCGGCCTCGGCCTGTCGATCAGCCACGACATCGTCCGCAGCCACGGCGGCCAGCTCCACGTGGCGAGCGAGCCGGGCCGCGGCACCCGGTTCCGGATCGAGCTCCCCCTCCACGACGAGGAATAACGGCCGGGCCCCTGGCCATGAGCATCCTGATCATCGACGACGAGGAGGTCCTCCAGGACGTCCTCTCCTCCCTGCTGCGCAAGGCGGGTTACGAGGTGCTCTCGGCGCGGACCGGCGAGGAGGGGCTGCGGCTGCTGGGCGAGGAGGAGGTCGACCTGGTGCTCCTCGACCTGATGCTCCCCGGGATGTCGGGCCAGGACGTGCTGCACCAGATCCGGCGCACGGCTCCCGACCTGGTGGTGGTGGTGGTCACCGCCTACTCCTCGATCGAGGGCGCCATCAAGGCGATGCGCGAGGGGGCCTTCCACTACATCCCGAAGCCGTTCAAGAACGAGGAGGTGCTGCTCACCGTCCGCAAGGGCCTCGAGCAGAGCCGCCTCGCGACCGAGAACCGAGCCCTGCGGGAGCAGCTCCGGGAGCGCTACTCGTTCGAGAACATCGTCGGCAAGTCGAAGCCCATGCAGGACGTCTTCGACCTGATCCGGCTCGCGGCGCCGTCGAAGTCGAACATCCTGATCCTGGGCGAGAGCGGCACCGGCAAGGAGCTGGTGGCGAAGGCGATCCACCATCACTCGCGGCGGGCCTCGGGGCCGTTCGTCATTGTCAACTCGGGCTCGATGCCGGCCGACCTGCTCGAGAGCAACCTCTTCGGCCACGTCAAGGGCGCCTTCACCGGCGCGGTGGCGAACAAGAAGGGGCTGTTCGAGGTCGCCCACAGCGGCTCTATCTTCTTCGACGAGATCGGCAACATCCCCATCGACACCCAGGGCAAGCTCCTGCGCGTCATCCAGGAGAAGGAGTTCATGCGCCTGGGCGGGGTCGAGACCCTCAAAGCCGACGTGCGGATCGTCGCCGCGACCAACGCCGACCTCGAGACCGAGGTCGCCCGCGGAGCCTTCCGCGAGGACCTCTACTATCGCCTCAATGTCATCACCGTGAGCCTGCCGCCGCTGCGCACCCGGACCGAGGACATCCCGCTGCTCGCTGCCCACTTCCTCGGCCGCTTCACCCGCGAGAACGAGAAGGAGATCCACCACATCTCGGCCGAAGCGCTGACCCAGCTCATGGACTATCCGTGGCCGGGAAACGTCCGCGAGCTCGAGAACGTGATCGAGCGGGCGGTGGTGCTCTCGACCGGGCCCGAGCTCGGCGTCGACCTGCTGCCGCCGTCGGTCCGCGAGCGCAACGCCCTCATGCCGAGCCCGCCCGCCACCACCAACGGTGAGGTCTCCCTGAAGGAGGCGGTCACCGAGTACGAGCGCCGGCTGATCGTCCGGGCGCTGCGCCAGACCGGCGGCGTCCAGAAGCACGCCGCCGAGGTCCTACGGGTCAAGCCGACCACGCTCCACGAGATGATCAAGCGGTTGAATATCGCGGTCGAGAGCGTGGCGAGTTAGGACGAGTTTCTCCGGCGAAACCTCCGCGTTCACCGCGGCCTTGACCGGTGGGCGTAGGGTGGGCCTTGGCCCACCGGTTTCTCCGGCGAAACCTCCGCG
>DATKCC010000439.1:0-2924 GCA_035513375.1 Thermoanaerobaculia bacterium
TGCTCCTTGGGGTAGCGGGCGAGACGGAGCTCGACCGAGTACGGGCGCCGGTTGGCGGTGAGCTGGAGCTCGCCGTCGACCGAGAAGGTCACCCTGGCGATCCGCTCGCCGGTGACGATCGCCTCGGCGCGCCAGTAGGAGAGCACGATGTCGGCGGCCGGCGGCACCAGCAGGAGGCTGTCCTGCCCCGCCACCGGCTGGCGGGCGATGGCGTCGCCCAGGGCTACCATCGCGTCCTCCGCGGGCTCCGGCAGCGCGGCGGCGCTCGGCAGCGCCGGCGCCCGGAAGCCCTGGACGAGATAGGCCGACCGGCCCGAGATCTCGTCGCGCACCCGGAAGCGGACGAGATAGTCCTGCTCGGCCCGCAGCGGCTCCTCGAACACCAGGACGACCGGCGTGTCCCGGGGGGGCGGCGGCAGGGCGAAGCGGACCCTGAACTCCTCGAAGACCCCCCGGCCCGCCTCGATCACTCCCTCGACCACCAACCGGATCTCGCGCTTCTCCGCCTCGGGATCGCCGCCGTCGGCCGGGGCGGTCGGTAGCTCCCAGGCATCGGGCACCGCCACCTGGAAGCGGGCGACCAGCCGCTGTCCGGTCCGCCCGGGGAAGAGCACCTCGGGCACCGAGGTCTCGAGCGCCGGTAGGCTCTCGGCGAGCGGCGTCGCGGCAGCCTCCTTGACCCAGCGGGCGAGATCCTCCGGCGGCTCGACGAAGCGCAGGAAGTCCTCGGCCCGGGGGCGGTTCGGGAGGTAGCGGGTAAGCGCCCGCACCCCCGTCACCCGGTCGACCCGGCGGGTCTCCGGACAGGCCTGGAGGTCGAAGCGCTCGGCGCTCCAGGCGCGGCCGTCGTTCTCCTCCCACTGCTCGAGGAAGTACTCCATCTGGGGCATGTAGAGCGCGCGCTTCGAGTCGAAGGGGAGCCAGATCTTCCACGGCCGGCCGGGGCCGGGGCGGTAGACCAGGAGCTCGGACCGGGCCTCCGGGTTCTCCTCCGCGCCGGGCGCCGGGTAGGACCAGACCTCGAGCGGCTGGAAGGCCTGGGCGCAGTCGACGATCAGCCGCTCGGCCGGGGCGCCGCGGAGGAAGAGCAGGCGCGCCCGGACGTCGGCCGGCGAGAGGAACTCGCTGCGCATCAGCCCCCGGCGGAGGCGGATCGCCTCGCCGAGCTCGGCGGCGGAGATCCCCGGGTGCTCCGGCTCCGCCAGGAACGCCTCGACCGCCGCTCCCCGCTCCGCCTCGCCCATCGCCGCCAGGGCCTCGCGCTCCGCTTCGCTCATCAACCAGGCCGGGCCGTCGAGATAGAACTCCCGCTGCTCCGGGGGCCAGAGCTCCGGCGGGTCACCGGGCGGCGCGGCGGCCCGGGCGGCTGCAGCGGGAGCGAGCAGGCCCCAGGCGCCGACGGCACCGAACAGGAGGAGGGTGAGGGCGCCCCGGGGGGCGGCGTTGCGGCGGGCGGGGGTCATGGCGGTGCCCCCTCCAACGCAATCCGGGTGCCATCGGCTTCCGGTAGTACCATGCTCGGTCATGACGAAGCGCGTCAATCAACCGATCGCGAGCTGGGAGGCCGGCGACCAGGTGCAGGGGTTTGCCTTCCTCGCCCGCAAGGAGGTCCGCCAGGACCGAAACGGCAACACCTACCTCGACCTGGAGCTCGCCGACGCCTCTGGCTCGATCGCGGGCAAGGTCTGGGCCGATGCGCCCGCGCTCCAGGGGACCTATGAGGCGCCCTGCTTCGTCGCCTTCCGGGGCCAGGTCAAGAGCTATCGCGACCAGCTCCAGGTCGCGGTCGAGGAGTGCCGCGCCGTGACCGAGGAGGACCAGCGCTACGGCTTCGACCAGGCGCTCCTGATCCCGTCCACGCCCGAGGACATCGACGACCTCTGGGACCGGCTCGGCGCGCTCTACCCCGATGCCATCGAGCACCCGCTGCTGCGGCGGCTCGCCGAGGAGGGGCTGGCGGTCCACGGCGCGGCGCTGCGGGAGCACCCGGCGGCCAAGACGATGCACCACGCCTATCTCGGCGGGCTCCTCGAGCACACGGTCTCGATGGCCGAGCTCGCGGTCGCCGTCGCCGGCCACTACCCCGAGCTCGACCGCGACCTGCTCCTCGTCGGCATCCTGTTCCACGACCTGGGAAAGGTGCTCGAGCTCGGGCCCATGCCGGCTAACGACTACACCCTGGCCGGCCGCCTGGTGGGCCACGTGGTGATCGGCCGCGACCTCGTCCGGGAGCGCTGCGCCGCCATCCCCGGCTTTCCCGAGCACCTGGCGCTCCACCTCGAGCACCTGGTCCTCTCCCACCAGGGCCGGCGGGAGTACGGCGCTCCGGTCGAGCCGATGACTCTGGAGGCCCTGGTCCTCCACTTCATCGACGACCTCGACTCGAAGATCAACCAGTTCCGCAACCTGCGTCGCCGGAGCCCGCTCGAGGTCCAGTTCCTCAAGGGCCTCGGGCGCTACGTCTACCTGCCGGCGGGGGCGGCGCCGGGAGGGGCCGGTCTGCCGGAAGCGGCGCCGGAAGGGCTCGAAGGGCCGGAAGTGGACGAGGCCGAAAGCGAGCCCGGGCTCTCCTGAACCGCCGAAGATCCTGATCACCGGCGCGACCGGCCCGACCGAGAGGACCACTGACCTAACCGAGGGATCCCTGACAACTGCGATTGGCGCACCGCATTCGTCAGGGATAAACTCGGGTCATGAACCGCGATCTCCAGACTATCCTTCTGCGGGACAACCCTTGGCTGGTCGACTCGGGGCGGCTTGCCGGGTGGCTTCGAGCCCGGGTCCCGGAGCCGTTCATCTCACGTGAGGTCACCCGCGCAGTGAAGGAGCGCTGGGCGGAGGCGGATCGGGCGCACCTGGTGGTGGGGCCGCGCCAGGCCGGGAAGTCTTCGCTGCTCTGGGCCTACCTCGCCAAGAAGGGGGAG
>DATKCC010000440.1:0-5847 GCA_035513375.1 Thermoanaerobaculia bacterium
CGCGATCCACCCCGAGGGGTCGGTCGTCGAAGGCAAGGTCCGCAACCTGACCGACTTCGGTGCCTTCGTCGAGATCACCGAGGGGATCGACGGCCTGATCCACGTCTCCGACATGAGCTGGACCAAGCGGATCAAGCACCCGAGCGAAGTGCTCAAGAAGGGCGAGACGGTCAAGGCCCGGATCACCAACATCGACGTCGAGAACCAACGCGTGTCGCTGTCGATCAAGGAGTTCATGCCCAACGAGTGGGACGACTTCACCGACCGCAACAGCGTCGGCGACGAGGTCACCGGGCGGGTCGTCAACGTGACCGACTTCGGCCTGTTCATCGATATCTACAACGGCCTCGAGGGCCTCGCCCACGTGAGCGAGATCGACGTGGCCGCCGGCGCCAGGCTCGAGGACCATTTCTCGGCCGGCGAATGGGTGCGTGCGCGTATCCTGCGCATCGAGGAAGGGGACAAGAAGGTGGGCCTGACCATGCGCGGGGTCACCCAGCCCGCCGCCGACGAGGTCACCGAGCTCGAGCAGAAGGAGCCGGCCGTGGCCGAGAAGGCCCCGAAACGCACGAAGCGCCAGGCGCCTGCCCCAGCCTCTGCCGCCGTCTCGACGGGTCAGTCGGAGGCCCTGAGCGGCACCTCGATGGCTGGACAGTTGGCGGCGTTCAAGGAGCAGGCGGCGGCTGCCGCCGGAGCCGCGGAGGAGGCTGCATCTGCGGCCGAAGAAGCTCCGGACGAGGCCGAAGACGCTCCGGACGAGGCCGAAGAGGCTCCGGACGAGGCCGAGATCGAGTCTGGGAACGAAGAGGAGTAGTCACGGTTTTCCATCACCGCGCGGTGGGTGGGGCCGGCCGGCAGGCCCGGGGGTCCCACTCATCCACCTTACCCGGGGGGAATACGGTGGCGCGAAACAGCGGGATGACCAAGGCCGAGCTGGTGGAGGAGGTGGCTCGGTCCACCGAGCTCACGAAGAAGCACGCCGAGATCATCGTCAACACGGTCTTCGAGAGCATCGTGGACTCACTCAAGGCGGGGGAGAAGATCGAGCTCCGCGGGTTCGGGAGCTTCCGGATCCGCCGGCGGGGCGCGCGGGTGGGGCGCAACCCCAAGACCGGGGACAAAGTCGAGGTCCCGGCCAAGAAGATCCCCTATTTCAAGCCGGGGAAGGACCTGCGGGAGTTGCTCAACGACCGCCCGTGAGCGAGCCGGCGGCTCGCGGCGCGGGGCTTCGGAAGACCCGGGGCCACCGCCGCCGATCCGAAGAGGACCCAAGTGACGGCAACCGAACCCCAGCCCGCGCGGGCGGCGGAAGCGCGTGAACCCGTCGCCGGCGTGAACCCCTGGCCGGGCGCGGTTCTGGCCTGGCTGGTGCCGGGGGCGGGCCACCTCTACCTGCGGCGCTGGGGACGAGGACTGCTGTTCCTGGCGGTGATCCTGACCTCGCTGGCCATCGGCGTCGGCCTCGAAGGCAAGCTCTGGAACCTGGTCCCGGGCCAGCCGCTGAGCTATCTCGGCACGCTGACCTGCGCCGGCCTCGGCCTCCCCTACCTCGTGCTGCGGTTCGGCCTCGACTACCAGGGGAACCTCCAGTCTCAGGGCTACGAATATGGCGCCGCATTCATCCTCACCGCCGGGCTGATGAACCTGCTGGTCATCCTGGACGCCTGGGACATCGCGCGGGGGCTCAAGGAGTGAGCCATTTCCTGCTCATGCTCGCGTACTCCGCGCTGGTGAGCGTGTTCTTCGCGGCGCTCTGGCGGCGGAGCTCCAGGGAACAGGCGATCCTCTTCCTCCAGCTCTTCCTCGGCATGGTGGGCGCCGGCCTGCTCCTCGCCTGGCTCATGTACCCGTTCCCCTCCGGCCCCCCGGCGCCCATCCCGTGATGGGGCCGGAACGGACCGCCATGCTGGTGGTCGCCGGCGAGGCCTCGGGCGACCTTCACGGCGCGAGACTGATCGAAGAGCTGCGCGGCCTGGTCGACGGCGTGGAGGCCTTCGGGCTGGGCGGCGAGCACCTGGCCGCGGCGGGGCTCGACCGATTGGCCGACAGCGCCGAGATCTCGGTCGTAGGCCTGACCGAGGCCTTCCGGATCCTCCCCCGGGCACGGCGGATCTTCGACCGCATCCTCGCCGAGGTGGACCGCCGGCGGCCGCGGCTCGCCCTGCTGATCGACTTCCCGGAGTTCAACCTGCGGCTGGCGCGGGCGCTGCGTGACCGCGGGATCCCGGTCGTCTACTACATCAGCCCCCAGGTCTGGGCCTGGCGGCGGGGCCGGGTCCGGACCGTGTCCGAGCTCGTGGACGCGATGCTCGTCCTGTTCCCCTTCGAGGCCGAGTTCTATCGCCGCCACGGGGTAGAGGCGGTCCACGTCGGGCACCCGCTGGTCGACGAGATCCCGGAGCTACCCCACGTCTGGGACCAGGGCGAGCCGGAAAGCGAGCCCTACCAGATCGCCCTCCTCCCCGGGTCGCGGGCGAACGAGGTCGAAGCCCTGCTGCCGGTGATGCTCGACACCGTCCGGCGCCTGGCCGACGAGATCCCGGTCTTCGCGCGCCTTATCCGGGCGCCCACGATCCCGCTGGCGATGGTGGAGGAGGCGCTGGACCTCGAGGGGCTGCCGGTGCGGATCGTGCCCGCCGCCGACCGCGCCGAGGCGATCGCCAGCTCGCACTTCGCACTCTGCGCTTCGGGTACGGCGACCCTCGAGGTCGGCCTCCTGGGGACGCCGATGGCGGTGCTCTATCGCTTGGGGGGGTGGACCTATCTCGCGGGCCGGCTGATGGTGCGCCTACCCTACGTCAGCCTGGTCAATCTGGTGCTGGGCCGCCTGGTCGTCCCCGAGCTCCTCCAGGCGCGCGCCCATCCGAAGAGGGTGAGCGGGACGGTCCTGTCCTTGCTCCGAGACCGCCCCGCCATCGAGGAGATGCGGCGCGGGCTCGGGGAGCTCCGCGGCCGGCTGGGGGAGAAGGGCGCGAGTGCCCGGGCCGCGGCCGAGGTGGCCGCGCGCCTCCGGGTCGAGGTGCCGGCCCGATGATCGCCGCCTTCCTCTGGCGCCATCTGCGGCGCTACCTCGCCTGGGGGGCCGGAGCGCTGGCGGCGATCCTGGTCTTCGCCCTCGCCACCGTGGTCCTCGCCTCGCTGATCGAGCCGATCTTCGGCGAGGTCCTGCTCAGCGAGGGCGGCGCGCCGTACGGCATAGGGGGCGGAGGCGAGGCCGCCGCCACGGAGGACGGGGACGGCCGGGCGGACGGCAGGCTCCCGGAGTGGCTTTCGGCGATCGATCTCCAGAGCCTGCTCAACCGCGGCTACGAGGGACTCAAGCGTGAGCTGGGGATCGAGGGCGACGAGGTCGTCTACTTCGTGCCGCTCCTGTTCGTCGTGATCTTCCTCATCCGAAGCCTGGCCCACTTCCTCTCCGGCTACACGTTCCAGCGGATCGGCCTCGGGGTCACGACCGACATCCGCAACGAGCTCTACAACCAGATCCTCCATCAGTCGAACCGGTTCCACGCCGCTCATCCGTCGGGCGAGCTGGTGTCACGGGTGATCAACGACGTGGCGCTGATGCAGAACGCGGTGTCCAACCGGCTGCTCGACCTCTTCCAGCAGTCGATCACCCTGGTCCTGCTGCTGGCGCTGCTGCTCTCGACCCACCTGAAGCTCGCCCTGATCTGCCTGGTGGCGGCACCGGTGCTGCTCGTCCCGATCGTCCGCTTCGGCAAGGGCATGAGGAGGACGAGCCATCGCAGCCAGGAGCGGATGGCGGATCTGGCGGCGCTGATGGCCGAAGGCGTGCGCGGCCATCGCGTGGTCAAGGCCTTCGGCATGGAGCAGTTCGAATACCAGCGCTTCCATCAGGCCACCCGGCGCCATCTGCGGGTCAACCTCTGGGCGCAGATGCTCTCCCACCTCTCGAGCCCGGTGGTCGAGTCCCTGGCGGTGATCGGTTCGGCCAGCCTGTTGATCTACGCGGGCCGCGCGATCCGGGCCCAGGAGCTGACGGCAGCGGTGCTGGTGGGGTTCCTGGTCAAGCTGCTGATGATGTACGACCCGATCCGGAAGCTCAACAAGGTCAACCTGATCCTCCAGGAGGCGATGGCGGCGGCTCACCGGGTGGCCCGGCTGCTGGCCGTCCCGAACGAGGTCGAGGAGCGCTCCGGCGGCCGCGAGCTCGACACCGTCCGCGAGGGGATCGCCTACCGCGACCTGCGGTTCAGCTACGACGACCAGCTCGTCCTGAAGGGGATCGACCTGGAGCTGGCGGCCGGCGAGATCGTCGCCCTCGTCGGCCCGTCAGGGGCGGGCAAGTCGACGCTGGTCAACCTGCTGCCGCGCTTCTTCGACCCGACTTCCGGCCGGGTGGAGATCGACGGAATCGACATCCGGGAGCTCTCCCTCAAGAGCCTGCGCTCGCTGATCGGCCTGGTCACCCAGGATACCGTGCTGTTCAACGACACCGCGCGGGCGAACATCGCCTACGGCCGCGCCGACCTACCGCTCGAGCGGGTCCGGGAGGCGGCGGCCGCGGCCTACGCCGACGAGTTCATCATGAGCATGCCGAGGGGCTACGACACGGTGATCGGCGAGGGGGGGCTGCGGCTCTCGGGAGGCCAGCGCCAGCGGCTGGCGATCGCGCGGGCGCTGCTCAAGAACGCGCCTATCCTGGTCCTCGACGAGGCGACCTCGCAGCTCGACAGCGAGTCGGAGGCCCTGGTGCAGAAGGCGCTGTCGAACCTGATGCAGGGCCGCACCACCCTGGTCATCGCCCATCGCCTGTCGACGGTGATGCGGGCGGACCGGATCGTGGTGCTGGAGGCGGGCGAGATCGTGGAGGAGGGGACGCACGAGGAGCTCCTCGCTTTGGGCGGCTCGTACAAGCGGCTCTACGATCTCCAGTTCCGGACCTGAGCTACGTAGCCGGCACGAGAGTTGCTGGCTGAATCGTGGGGCGGCAGCTTGTAGGGGCGGAGCTTGACTCCGACCGCGGTCCGGTGGTCGATGCGCCGTCGGTCCGCGCCTGGCGGCACGGGGAGGAGACAAGCTCCTCCCCTACAACTCATGCCTTCGACGAGGACCTCATGGGAGTCTGAATCGCCATGCGCAGTATGACCGGTTACGGCCACGCGGAGGGGGAGAACCTACGCTATCGGGTGAGGCTGGCGTTGCGTAGCGTGAACCACCGCTTCCTGGACGTCGTGCTGCGCCTGAAGGAGGAGCAGCGGGCGAGCGAGTCGACGCTCCGGGAGCTCCTCGGGGAGACGCTCTCCCGGGGCCGGGTCGAGGCGGGGGTCGACGTGGAGCCGGTGGGCCCGGACTCGACCCGTCTGGAGGTCGACCGCCGGGCGCTGAAGGAGCTGACCCGGGCGCTGGAGGGGCTGCTGGAGGAAGACCTGATCGAACGGGGCCTGACCGCCGGCGACCTGATCC
Organism: Thermoanaerobaculia bacterium; assembly: GCA_035513375.1. Lineage (GTDB taxonomy): Bacteria > Acidobacteriota > Thermoanaerobaculia > Multivoradales > DATKCC01 > DATKCC01. The sequence goes on from DATKCC010000440.1 coordinate 5,428, forward strand.
GCCACCCGCAGCTACTGCGGGTCTCGGAGCCGGAGAACCGATGGCGAGACGAGGACCAGGTGCTGCTCCTGCGAGTCGCGGGCGAAGCGCTAGCGGAGCTGGTGGCGGCCCGGGGGACGGAGGGGGAGAAGCTGGCGACGGCGCTTGGGGAGCGCCTGGCAGCGTTGGCGCGGGCCGCCGGCGAGCTGCGGGAGCTGGCGCCGGTGGCGCTGGAGGAGGCGGCGGCGGCGCTGGAGGACCGATTGGAGGCGCTGGTGGGGGAGCGGGGGCTCGACCCGGGGCGGCTCGCCCAGGAGGTGGCGGTCCTGGCGGACCGGTCGGACGTGACCGAGGAGCTGGATCGGCTGGACGCGCACCTGGAGCACTTCGGCGAGGTGATGGCGGCGGACGGCCCGGTCGGCAAGCGCCTGGACTTCCTGA
>DATKCC010000441.1:0-2691 GCA_035513375.1 Thermoanaerobaculia bacterium
TCCGCCGCGGCAGCTACCTGCTCCTCGCCGCCGCCCTGGGCCTTCTCCTGGTCGCGGCCGCGAACGTTTCGGCGCTCCTCCTCGCCGCCTCCCTCGCCCGGTCCCGGGTCCGGGCGGTGCAACGCGCCCTGGGCGCGCCCACCGGGAGGCTTCTGTGGGAGGCCCTCCGGGAGGCCGGCACCGTGGCTGCGGCCGGCGGCATCCTGGGCGCGCTGCTCGGGCAGAGCCTCCTCCCCTGGCTCCTCCGGCGCGGCGCCGTCGTCCTCCCGGACTACGTGGCCGTGCGGCCGGACGCCCTGGTGGTGGCCGGGGTCGCCGGGGCGCTCGCGCTGGCCGCGCTGCTCGCGAGCGGAGCCCCTGCGGCGGTCGCGATGCGGAGCGATCCGGCGGCAGTGCTGCGCGACCGCCCCGTGGGCGGCACCGGCTCGGGCCGGTCCCGGAAGACCTGGTCGACGCTCCTCGCCGGGCAGGTGGCGGTCGCCCTCACCCTGACCTTCGGCGCGCTCCTCCTGGTTCGGTCGTATCACGCGCTGGCGACTGAGGATTTGGGGTTCCGCACCGCGGAAGTGGTGCGGCTGGCGGTCTTCCCGGCGTTCTCCGACGACACCGGCGAGGCCAGGCTCGCCGCCTTCGAGCGCGCCCGCGAGCGCGTGGCCGGCCACCCCGGCGTCGAGCGGGCGGGGCTGGTCTGGCCGACGGTGCCGATCTGGGGCGCGATCGAGGAGCCGGTGCGCTGGGCCGGGATGCCGGAGCCGCTCCGGGAACGGGGCCTCCGAGCCGGGCTCTTCGCGGTCGATCCGGAGCTCCTGCCGGCGCTCGAGATCCCGCTGCTGGCCGGCCGCGGCTTCTACCCAGGCGAGGGCGCTGGCGGCGCCGAGGACGCGGCGGTGGCCATCGTCTCCCGCGCGCTCGCCGCGCGCCTCGGGGGCCCCGAGGCGGCGCTCGGCCGGGAGATCGCGCTCGGTGACCGCGACCGGGGAGCCCGGCGGGTGATCGGCGTGGTCGAAGACGCACGGCTCTCCGGCGCCCGCGACCCCTCCGAGTCGAACCGACTGACGGTCTACCTGCCGCTCGGAGACGTCCGGCCGAGCTACGTCACGGTGATGGCCGCGACCGCCGTCCCGGCGGAGACCCTCGAGGCGCTCCTCTCCCAGGAGATCGTGGCGGCCGTCCCGGGCGCGGCCCTCGACTGGGTGGGGTCGCTGCGCTACTGGCTGGGCGAGCGCTACGCCGACCAGCGGTTCGCCCCGCTGGTGCTGTCGCTCTTCGCCGGAGCTTCGCTCCTGATCACGGGAGGTGGGGTCTTCGCCCTGGCGGCGGCAGCGGTCGAACGGCGGCGCCGGGAAATCGGCATCCGGCGAGCGCTCGGCGCCACCGGCGCCCGGGTGTCGGCGATGGCGATCGTCCAGGGGATCCGGCCGGTCGCGGCCGGCGCGCTGGTCGGCATCCTGGGGATGTGGGCAGCCGGCGAGGTCCTCGCCGGGAGTCTTCACGGCATCGCGCCGTGGGATCCCTGGGCGGTGGCCGCCGCGGTCGCGGCCGTCCTCGGGATCGCGGTCGCGGCGAGCGGCCTGCCGGCCCGCCAGGCGGCACGGGTCGATCCGCTGACCTGCCTGCGGGCGGAGTGAGCCGGGAGAACGGAAGGGAAGGAAAGAAAGACTTGGTGGAGGCGGTGGGAGTCGAACCCACGTCCGAGAAACACAACCCGAAAGCATCTACGTGCGTAGCCCTCTCTGGGGATTTCGCCTCCGCGCCTCAGGAGAGGACGTCCGCGCGCGTCGGCTAGACCCGTGGAAAATCCGGATCCGTCACGGGCCCTACCCGGATCCTTCGATCCACTTTAGCGGCGCCCCGGCTCGGGCCGTGAATCAAGGTCGTGAGCCGGAACGTCACGGCTTATTAGGCCGCGAGTGCGTAGTTGTCGTTGGCGACTATTGATTCCGATGTTACGAGTGGATCACTCGGCACGCCACCTTCGAGCTGTCTTGTTCCCCGTCGAATCCAGTGCGCCCCCCTGACTCGATCCAAGTCGAGCATGAACGGTCGGGGTCGTGACGACGGTGCCTGGCAAAGAACCCGCGTTCCCGGCCTACAACCGGGCCCGGCCACCCGGAATTCCGGCGTCCTCCGCCGACCCCTCGCTTTCCGGCGGGCCGGCTGCGGAAAGCTTGACCAGCTCGAGGAACTCCTCCGCCCCCCGGTTCTGGAGCCGGGTGACGACCAGGAACCAGCCGCCCAGGGCCGCGATCGCGCCGAAGGGGGCGACGGGCAGGAGCTGCGGGTAGAACGGCCAGACGACGGTGAGCGCGGCGCCGGCCGCGGCGGCGACCAGGACCACGATCGCCGGCAGCCAGAGGTGGTACTCGGAGCGCTCTGGGTGGAAAGCCAGCTCGGCCTCGCCGCCGGCCGCCGAGGCGACGGCGAGGCGCCCCGAGAGCCGGCCGTGGCGCAGGCCCGCCGCGACCGGGAGCTCGAGCCGGCCGCCCTCGATCCCCGGCTCCCAAGCCGCCCCCCAGTCCTCGGCCGCCCGGCCGACCGCTGCCAGGGCCGCCGCCGGCTCCGCCGCCACCCGCAGGGTGTAGGGGCGGCCGAAGGCTGCCGGGCCCGCCGCCTCGAACCGGGCCTCCGGCGAGGGGCTCACCGGCGGCTCACCAGGAAGCCGACGGCGGCCGAGAGCAGGGCTCCGGCGAG
>DATKCC010000442.1:0-6797 GCA_035513375.1 Thermoanaerobaculia bacterium
TCCCGGGCGCCGGCGGCCCGCCCCGCGGCCGTCGCCACGTCGAGCATGGTCATCGGCGTACCGTCCACGGCGTGGAAGACGCCGACGGCGGCCCGCTCCACGACCTCCCGGTAGAGCTGGGCCGCGTCCTGGCGGTGGACCAGGGCCATCCGGTTGCTGCCGTCGCCGAAGTAGGTCGAGGCTCCCTGCTCCTCGGCCGACTGGAAGAACCGGGTCATCAGGCCGCGCCGCTCGCCGTAGACCACGCCGGGCCGGATCACCGTCGACGTCACTCGCCAACCCCCACTTCCGGCGGCATCCAGGACCACCTGTTCGTGGGCCACCCGCCAGGCCACGAGCTCGAAGGGCGCGGTGGGCGTCGAGTCCTCGTCGATCGGCCTGTCGCCGGTGTTGCCCAGCACCCACACTCCCGAGGTGTAGGCGAACAGACGGCGGCCGGCACCCTCCCCGGCCGCGGAGAGCAGAGTGTCGATGGCCAGCCGATCGAGCGCCGCCGGGTCGGCCGCGCCGTAGTCGAAGGCGGTGTGGACGAGCCCCTCGACTCTTGCGGCCGCCGCCCGCCAAGTGCCGGGGTCGCCGAGCTCCCCGACCACGGGCCGGACCCCGGAGCGCTCGAGGTCCGCGACCTTCCCCTCGGAGCTGGTGAGCCCCGAGACGTCGTGCCCAGCCCCGAGAAGCTCGGCGGCGACGGCGCTGCCGATGTAGCCGGTGACGCCGGTGATGAAGACCTTCATGACGACCCCCCTTGATTCGCAGTCATCCCTCGTAGGGTGGGGCTTGGCCCACCAGGATCGGCCCTGATCCACCGGGAGGAGCCGGCGGAAATCCCCGGTGGGCCAAGGCCCACCCTACTCCTCCGCCGGCAGCAGGACCGCCGCCACGCCGGCCTCGGCCGCCAGGCGGTTGACCTCGGCCAGGTCGACCTCCCAGGCTGCCCGGAGGCGGGCGAGCTCGGCTTCGATTGCCGCCGCGAGCTCGTCGCGGACCGCGACCATCGAGTCGGTCGGCCGGGAGTCGCCGATCGCGGCGAGGCCGAGGAGGTTCGCGAGCTTGTCGTTGAGACGGATCGGGAAGTTGAGCGGTTCCTGGGGGCTCTGGGCCTTGGTCTGGTAGAGGGCCTCCTCGACCTCGGTGAGCCGCTTCGCCAGGGCTTCCGCCGCCGTGCGCACTTCCGGCGCCTCCTCGCGCTTCTCGAGCCGCTTGTTCAGCGTCTCGAGCTGACCCCGCGCCTCGCGGATCCGGCGGATCTCCCGGTGGGTCGCGGAGAGCTGGTCGCGGACCGCGACCAGGAAGTCGTACTGCGCCCGGTAGTCCTCGGCGGTCGCCGTGGAGCGCGGGTCCGGGACCACCTCGAAGGGCACCTCGGCGCTCCACTCCCCCACCGTCAGGCGCGCCCGGTACGCGCCGGGGACCGCCCTCGGGGGGTCGAGGTTACGGTTCCAGAGGATCATGCCGGGGAAGCTCTCGGCGCCCGGGTACTCAAGGTCCCAGGTTAGCCGGTTCATGCCGCGCTCGGCGGTGAGGAGCGGCAGCTCGACCGCCGCCGCGCCCTCGTCCTCGTCGTCGTCGCCGCTTTCGGCCTTCTCCTCGCCCTTGGCGGGCTTGCGGGTGAAGGCGCGGATCCGGTCGCCGTCCGCCTCGAGCACCTCCAGTCGGATCTCGGACTCGGCCGGGAGCTCCTCGGGCAGCAGGTAGTGGACCGTGACCCCGGGCCGCGGGTTGGTGCCGGCGGCAACCGGCTCCTCCACCCGACCGGCGGCCGAGCGGTACGCCGGCCGCGGCGCGAGGAGCGCCGGCTGGCCGCCGCCCCCGGCCCGAACCGTCGCGGCCGCCTCGCTCGTGAGCTGGTGGAGCGGCGACAGGTCGTCGAGGATCCAGTAACCCCGGCCCTGGGTGGCGGCGACCAGGTCCCGCTGCTCGACCGCGAGATCGGTCACCGGCACGATCGGCAGCTCGAGCTGGAGCGGTCGCCAGCTCGCGCCGTCGTCGAAGGAGACCCGGACGCCGCGCTCGGTGCCGGCGTAGAGGAGGCCGGGGCGGTCGGGGTCGGCCCGGACCACCCGGGTGAAGTGGTCCTCGGGGATGCCGGAGACGATCTTCGTCCAGCTCTTCCCCCAGTCGGTCGTCCGGTAGAGATAGGGCCGGAAGTCGTCGGATTTGTAGCGGGTGCCGGCCAGGTAGAGGCCGCCCGGCTCGAACGGGTGGGCATCCATGGCGTTGACCTGCATCCACTCCGGCCAGTCGGGGGTGACGTCGGTCCAGGTCGCGCCGCCGTCGCGGGAGAGGTGGACGAGGCCGTCGTCCGAGCCGGCCCAGAGGACCCCCGGCTCGTGCGGCGACTCGAGGGCGGAGAAGATCGTGGCGTAGTACTCGACCGAGGTGTTGTCCTTGGTGATCGGGCCGCCCGAGGAGCCGAGGGTCTCGGGCACCGCCCGGGTCAGGTCGGGGCTGATCGCCCGCCAGCTCTGACCGCCGTCGGTCGACTCGAAGAGCACGTTCGCCGCGGCGTAGAGCTTGTCCGGATCGTGGGGCGAGATGAAGATCGGGTAGTTCCACTGGAAGCGGTAGCGCGCGGCCTCGGCGCCGCCGCCCATCGGGTCGTCGGGCCAGACGTTGACCGCCCGGGCCTCGCCGGTGTCGTGGTCGACGCGCATCAGGAAGCCGCCGTACGAGCCACCGTAGACGACGCTCGGGTCGCCCGGCTTCGCGACCACGTAGCCGCTCTCGCCGCCGGCGGTGGGCTCCCAGTCGCGGGCGCCGATCGCGCCGCCCGCGGCCGAGCGTGACCGGATGCGCACCGCCGAGTTGTCCTGCTGCCCGCCGAGCAGGCGGTAGGGGAAGTCGTCGTCGGTCGAGACCCGGTACATCTGGGCGGTCGGCTGGTTCGCCTGGGTCGACCAGGTCGCGCCGCCGTCGAAGCTGACGTTGGCGCCGCCGTCGTTCGCTTCGATCATCCGGCGCGGGTCCTCCGGCGCGAGCCACAGGTCGTGGTTGTCGCCGTGCGGGGTGCGGATGCGCTCGAAGCGCTTGCCGCCGTCCTTCGAGCGCCAGAAGGCGACGTTGAGGACGTAGACCGCCTCGGAATCCGCCGGATCGGCGTGGATGCGGGTGTAGTACCAGGCGCGCTGGCGCAGGTTGCGCTCGGAGTTGGTCCGCTCCCAGGACTCGCCGCCGTCGCGGGAGCGGAAGACGCCCCCCTCCTCGGCCTCGACGATGGCGTAGACGGTGTCCGGATCGGCGGGCGAGACGGAGACCCCGCTGATCCCCCAGACCCCCCGCGGCAGGCCCTCGTTCTCGGTGATCTCCTGCCAGGTGTCGCCCCCGTCCACCGACTTCCACAGCCCGGAGCCCTCCCCGCCGCTCTCGAGCGACCAGGGGGTGCGCTTGACCTGCCAGAGCGAGGCGTAGAGGACGCGCGGGTTGGACGGATCCATCTCGAGGTCGACGGCGCCGGTCGCCCGGTCGACGAAGAGCACCCGCTCCCAGGAGGCGCCGCCGTCGCGCGAGCGGTAGACGCCGCGCTCGTCGTTGGGGCCGTACAGGTGGCCGAGGGCGGCGGCGTAGACGAGGTCCGGGTCCTTCGGGTGGATGCGGATCCGCGGGACGTAGCGCGAGTCGGGCAGGCCGATGTGCTGCCAGGTCCGCCCCGCGTCGGTCGATTTCCAGACGCCGTCGCCGTGGGAGACGTTGCCGCGGACCGTCTTCTCGCCGGTTCCGACGTAGACCACGTTCGGGTCCCACGCCGAGACCGCGACCGCCCCGATCGCACCGCCGAAGAAGCCGTCGGAGACGCTCTTCCAGGTCGTCCCACCGTCCTCGGTCTTCCACACCCCGCCGCCGGTCGCGCCGAAGTAGTAGGTGCTCGGCTTCCCCGGGATGCCGGCGACCGCCGCCGACCGCCCGCCGCGGTAGGGCCCGACCTCCCGCCACTCCAGAGAGGCGAAGAGCGCGTCGTCGAGCGCCGAGGCGGCGATCGGGCCGGGGGCGGCGGCCAGCGCGGCCATCGGGCCGGCCAGCACCAGGGTCAACGTCAGCGTGAGACAGGAGCGGCAAAGGGGTCCGAGCATGGGATCGATCCTCCGGAGTCGAGTGCTGGGGCGCGGCGGCGGCAGCCGCGGGTCGAAGCGATGAGAGCGAGTCTACCGAACCGGCGAGCCCGCACTCGATCTCGCCATCGGCCAAGCCGTCGAAGAACGGGAAGGGGCGGCTACGCCGGCTCCGCCGTCCCGTCCGCGGCCTTTTTCCAGGGCGTCCAGCAGAGCCCGACCGCTTCGATGGTGATGTCGGACTTCCGGGGACGGAGGTGCGCCTGCTCGATCGCCGCAGCGGCCGGCTCGAAGCGGCCGCGCATGGCCTCGACCTCCTCCTCGAACTGCCCCCCCATCTCGGCCAGCCGCTGCGTCAGCGCTTCCAGCGAGTCGCTCGCCCGGGCGACATCCGCCTTCTCCTTGCCGATCCTGCCGGCGCTCCTCAGCGTCGAGGTGGCCCGGCCCACGGTGCCGACGGTCATCCGACGCCGCCCGACCAGGGCTCCCAGCAGGGTCGCACCGGCCCCCAGCATGGTGGAGAGGCTCTGGTGGCTCGCCTGTGGCTTCTCCCGCGCGAGCCGCTCCTCGGCCCGCCGCACCTGGTCGGTCAGGGTTTGCAGGCGGGGAGTGTACCTGGCCTTGAGCTTCTCGACCTCGGCGTCGCGGCGTTCCCGCAGAGCCTGGGTGTGCCGGGCGGTGAAGTCGCCCTCCGTCTCGCCGGGCTTCGAGGTGAGCTTCAGCATCGGGCAGGTGAAGAGGTCGAGAGTGACGTGCTGATAGAGGTGCGATTCCAGGGTCTTGCGCCACTTCTCGGCGTTTTGCTTGCGCAGCGCTGCCGCCGGCGGGGCGCTGAAGGCGGCGCCCTCGAGCGGTTGGCGGTCCAGGGCCGCCTCGAGCTCTCCCCCGACCCGGGCCGCCTCCCAGTCGGCGAGGCCGTCCTCGCCGAGGGGGGCGAGCAGGCAATGCGTGACCCAGGCGTCCACGCCCTGCTTGGCGGCGACGAAGTGGAGCTTGGCGATGCCGACCGTGCCGGCGCGATAGCTCAGGTCGGGCGCCGGGCCCACCGGGCGCAGGAAGTACTCCGCGATCCCGGGCGGCAACACGGGGCGGGCGGTCCGGACGGCGGCGACCGGAGCCGATGGCAGCGCAGCCGCGGCGGGCGCCGGTGCGGCTGCCGGCTCGCCGACGTCGTCCGACGGGTAGAGCGACGTCGCCTGCTCGATCTGCGGCAGCGTCATCGGGCCGTGCAGGAAGCTCAGGACCCAGCGGGTGCGGAAGATGACCGGAGTGTCGTCATGAACGTTGCGCATCAGGAACACCCGGCTGCCCAGACCCGCCAGGGTCCGCTCCATCGCGCCCCGGTCGAACCTGGCCCCGGCGGTCGACGCGGCGCCTTCCAGCCCCTCGATCACGCGCATCTTGTCGCGCTCGGTCTGGAGGCGGCCGATCCACCAGGTGCCCGCATTGGCCAGCCCCTTGTAGTCCAGGTCCACCGGGTTCTGGGTGGCGAGAACCACCCCGAGCCCGTAGGCCCGCGCCTGCTTGAGCAGGGTCAGCATGGGCGTCTTCGACGGCGGATTGGCGCTCGGCGGGAAGTACCCGAAGATCTCGTCCATGTAGAGCAGCGCCCGCAGGCTGCCGGTTCCGGACTGGGCTCGCACCCAGGCCAGGATCTCGTTCAGCAGCAGGGTCACGAAGAACATGCGCTCGGCTTCCGACAGATGCGCGATCGAGATGATCGAGACTCGCGGCTTGCCCTTCGGGGTGTAGAGCAACCGCTGCACGTCCATCGGCTCGCCCTCCATCCAGGCGGCGAAACCGGGCGACGCGATCAGGTTGTTCAGGGCCATGGCCAGGCCAAAGCGGTCCTTCTCGGGATAGAACAACTCGAGGTCGAAGACGCCGATCTTCGCGAAGTGCGGCTTCAGGACCTCGTGGATGAGCGCGGCCAGGTCGAGGCTTCGGCCCTCGCTCCAGGCGCCGCCCAGAATGGTGGAGAGCAGGATGTGCTCGCGGCTCTGGACGGGATCCGCGCGGATCCCCAGCAGCTCCAGCAGGCCGGAGACCGCGGACATGATCCGGTCGCGCATCGCGGCCGCGTCCTCCCTGATCTCGACCGAGGGAGCCGCGAACGTGCGCAGGATCTGCAGCGGCCGTCCGGCGGTGTTGCCGGGAGTGTAGATCGCGAGGTCCACCGCATCCCGGAACCGTCGAATGCGCGCCCCATCCTGCCCCGACTCGGCCAGCCCTTGCTTCCAGGTCGCGGCCGTCCGCGCGGCGAGCTCGTCGGGCGTAAGGCCCTTGCGGGCCGCTTCGGCCTCGTCTACCCAGGGGCGGAAGTCCTCCGGCCGCAAGTCGGGGAACGCCAGCACCAGGTTGCCGAGGTCGCCTTTGGGGTCGATCGCGATGGCGGGAATGCCGTCGATCGCGGCTTCCTCCAGCAGGCACATGGCCAGGCCGGTCTTGCCGCTGCCGGTCATGCCGACGATCACGCCGTGGGTGGTCAGGTCCTTGGCGTCGTAGAGGACCAGGTTCTCGGTCGAGCCCCCGGTCTCCGGATCGAGCTCCTTGCCAAGGTAGAAGGCGCCGAGTTGTTCGAAGTCATGCATGGCCGATTCGCTGGCCGAGCTTGACACAGTCCCGCCCAGGGAGCCACGGGCGGGAGCTCGTCGGTCGGCGGTCCGGGAAGCTCGGGGCGGATCAGCCCTTAGGGTGGCAGTCGTCGCACTTCGTCGGCCCCTTCGCCCGCTCCTTGTGGCAGTCGATGCA